>NZ_JBEXZS010000190.1:0-26472 GCF_040593685.1 Methylobacterium sp. EM32
CCGGCCCCTTCCCGGCCCGGGACCCGGGCGCGTAGATCCGGGGGGCTCCCCGCCCGGACTGTGCCGCATGCCCGCTCTCCTCCGCCTCGCCCTCGCCGCTCTCCTGAGCCTCCTTCCCGTCGCGGCCCGCGCCGAGGCGCCGATGCGCGGCCATGGCGGTCCCGTGCGGGCGCTCGCCGTGACGGCGGACGGGAGCCGGGCGCTCTCCGGCAGCTTCGATGCCTCGGCGATCCTGTGGTCGGTCGAGGACGGGGCGGCGCTCCGGGTGCTGCGGGTCCATGACGGGGCGGTGAACGCCGTCGCCCTCCTGCCCGATGGCGGGCTCGTCACCGGTGGGGAGGACGGGCGCGTCGCCCTCTGGCGCGAGGGCGTCGCGCCCGAGCGGATCCTCGCGACCCATGCCGGCCCGGTCTCCGGCCTCGCGGTGGCGCCGGATGGGAGCCGGATCGCCTCTTCCTCCTGGGACGGCACCGCCCGGATCACGCCCCTCGACGGCGGTCCCGCGCTGGTGCGGCAGGGCCACCAGGGCAACGTCAACGGCGTCGCGTTCCTGCCCGACGGGCGCCTCGTCACCGCGGGCTACGACGCGACCGTGCGGATCTGGCCCGAGGCTGGTCCCCCGCTCTCGGTGCAACTGGAGGCGCCGGTCAACGCCGTGGCGGCGGCCCCCGACGGCGAGATCGCGGCGGCGGGCGCCGACGGCACCCTGTCCCTGCTGCGGCCGGACGGCACGACCCGCGCGCGCCTCGAGATCGGCCCGCGGCCGGTGGTGGCCCTCGCCCTCTCGCCCGACGGGCGGACGCTCGCCGCCGCGACGGTCGGCGGCGCGGTGGCTGTCGTCGACCGGGCCGGGGCGCGGGTGCGGCTCACCCTGGTCGGGCCCGGCCTGCCGGTCTGGTCGCTGGCTTTCCGCGGCACCGGGGAACTCGTCACCGGCGGCGGCGACCGGCTGGTGCGGCGCTGGGACTTGCGCACCGGCGAGCCGATCGGCCCGCTCGCCATCGCCCGCCCGGCGGACCCGCTGGCGGCCTTCGCCGGCGACCGGGGCGCGGAGGTCTTTCGCGCCTGCGAGGCCTGCCACACCCTGACCCCCGACGGCGGCAACCGGGCCGGGCCGACCCTCCACGGCGTGTTCGGCCGCCGCATCGCGGCTTTGCCGGACTACCCCTATTCCCCGGCCTTCCGGCGGCTCGACATCGTCTGGACGCCCGAGACCGTCTCCCGCCTGTTCGAGGTCGGCCCCGCTCGCTTCACCCCCGGCACCAAGATGCCGGAGCAGACGATCACTGCGGCCGAGGACCGGGCGGCCCTGGTGCGGTTCCTGGAGACGGCGACGCGGTGAGGCTGGCCTGAAAACAAGGGGTGACCGGATGCGCGCGTTGACAGGATACCGCGCGGGCGGGACAGTGGGCCTTGGAGATCGTCATGCTGAGCGTCATCGAAGAGATAACGGGCGACGGTGTCGCCCTCGACGCAGATCATGTACGCGCACGGATCGACGACTGGCGGGCGCGGATCGACGATCTCTATCGCCAGGTCGCCGATTGGTTCCCGCATCTCTGCGTCAGCCGGGGCGACACGACCGTAATGAACGAGGAGATGATGCGCGCATACGGCGTGCCGCCGGTGCGGCTGCCGATCCTGCGCCTTTCCGATGCGGGAGCGGAGGTCGCCGCTTTCGTTCCCGATGGCCTGTGGATCATCGGCGTGAACGGCCGGCTCGATCTGTCCACGCGCAGCGGCCGGTTCCTGATCCTCGATCGGGCGGGGCTCTTCGAGACGCCGCGCTGGACGATCGCTCCCGCCCTGGATCGCCTCGCCGCCGAGCCCCTCTCGCAGGCGGCGCTCGCCACGGCGATGGCGTAGGGAGCCTTCCATGCGGGAACTGGCGGCCATCGCCGCCGTCTACTCGGAGATCGCGAGCAGTCTCACCGCGCAGCTCGCGCAGGCCCGGGAGGCGGCTGACACCGCCCTCATCGATCGCATCGCGCAGAAGCGACGGATCAACGATTCCGCCTATTTCATCCTCGCCTGGGGCCAGCTCGAGGCCGAGATCAACCGGGTCGCGGAACTCGCGGTCCGCACCCGTCGCAGCAGCATCCGCTGGGAGGATCGCCGCGCCTGGGACGCGCATGATCCGGAGAGCATGCGGGCGAAGTTCGAGGACCGGGCGGCGCTCGTGCTCGACCGGCTCAACGTCGCCTCCGACGCCTACCGCCGGACGATCCGTTACTACGGCTGGCGCAACGGTATCGCGCACGGCTCGCAGCTGGCGACCGGGATCGACGTCCCGGTCGTCATCGACGACCTGTACCAGATCGCCGGCGAACTCCGGGCGTGACCCCTCACCCCTCCCGCGCCCGAAAATAATCCTCCGAGGTCCGCGGCCGGTTGGCGTCCGCCGTGTGCGGGTCGAAGCCCTGGTTGAGGACGTGCGAGACCCGGCAGGTATCGCACATCATTAGAGCCTTGATCCGCTGCTCGCCCGCCGGCCCGGCGAACATCCAGTGCCGGTCCTGCAGCCGGCCGATCACCCGCTCGATGGTGCTGCGGGTGCCGAAGGGTTTGCCGCACGCGATGCAATCGAACGGCTCCTCCTCCTTGACGACCCGGCGCGGGGCCGCCCAGGCGGCGAAGTCGAGCTGCGGCACGAGGGCAATCGCGTCCTCCGGGCAGGTCGCGGCGCACAGGCCGCATTGCACGCAGGCGCTCTCGGCGAAGGTCAGGCGCGGCCGGTCGGGATCGTCGGCGAGCGCCCCCGTCGGGCAGGCGCCGACGCAGGCGTGGCAGAGGGTGCAGGCTTCCGCCTTGACGTCGAGGCCGCCGAAGGGCGCGCCGGCATCGAGCGGCACCCGGTCGACCGGGCGCGGCGCGGCGTGGTGCAGCTCCGAGACCGCGAAGCGCAGGACGCCGCGCACCTCGCCGTCTGGCCTGAAGCCCGACGGTACCGGCGCCGGCGTGCCGCGGGCGCCGGTGCTCAGGGCGGTGCCGAGCGCATCCGGATCGTCGGTCTCGATCAGCGAGACGACCGCGCCGCCCTCCGCCGGCCCGTAGCCGAGGGCCTGCGCCACCGCGTCGAATCGGGCGGCGTTGCGGACGAGGGCCGCGATGTCATGTTTGGGCTTGTCCCGGACGAGGAACCGCACCCCGCCCGCGCCATAGGCGAGCGCGGCAGCGATCGCCTCGGGGCCGACCTGCGTCACCTCGTTGACCGGGACCGGCAGCACGTCCGCCGGCAGGCCGTCGCCGAAGCGGGCAAGCGCGTCGATCAGGGGTGCGCCGTGCGCCTCGTCGTGGATCAGCAGCACCGGGGCGGTGCCGCCCGCCTTGTGGAACGCAGCGAGCAGGGTGCGCAGGCGCCGCATCAGCGCGTCGGCCGGCGGCAGGGCGTAGGCCGCGGCCCCGGTCGGGCAGACGGAGGCGCAGGAGCCGCAGCCGGCGCAGACGTGCGGGTCGATGGCGACGTGGTCTCCGGCGGGCGCGATGGCCCCGGTCGGGCAGACGTCGAGGCAGCGGGTGCAGCCGGTGATGCGCGAGCGCGAATGGGCGCAGAGCTCGGCGTGGAAGTCGACGAAGCGGGTCTTGTCGAAGGTGCCGACGAGGTGGGAGGCCTCGAACAGCACCCGCTCCACCGCCGCCGGGTCGCGGGGATCGGCCCGGAGATAGCCGCTGCGCAATTCGTGCGCCGGGAAGAGCGGCGCGCCGCCGGTGAGGTCGACGACGATGTCGCAGGTCGAGGTCGCCCCGTCCCGGGCCGGCCCGAAGGCCAGCACCCGCCGCGACGAGGGCAGCGGCAGGGCGGTGTCGTCGATCGCCAGGCTGAAGGCGCCGAGATGTCCGGTTGCCCCCCGCACGGTGCCCTTCAGCACCGGGATCTCGCCATTGCGCGGCGGCGCCACCTCGCCGGGGCGGGAGAGCAGCACCGTGACGTCTAGGTGGTCGGCGAGGCGCTGCGCGGCCTCGATCGCGACCTCGTCGCGACCGTAGACCAGGGCGACGCCCTGGCTCTCGAAGCTCACGCTCGTCGGGGACGGCACCGGCTCGGCGGCGGCGGCCAGCAGAGCCGCCATCTTCGGTCCCGCGGCCGCAGCCTCCGCCGACCAGCCGGCCGTCTCGCGGATATTGGCGAAGGCGACGCGGTCCTCGGCGCCCATCTCCTCCGCCACCTCGGAAAAGAGCGGCGCCTTGAGGGTGCAGGACACCGTGACCGGCATCTCCGACGCCATCGCGGTCCGCACCCGCTCCAGCTCGCGGCCGCAGAACTGGTCGCCCGTCTGCAACCCGCCGCCGCAGGCCTTGCCGATCGCCGCCGTGTCGAGGGGCATGCTGCCCTCGCAGGAACAGGCGATCACGATCCGATCCGACACCACACGCGTCTCCGACCGGGCGCGCGGCCCGGGCCATGCCGGGCGCCGCCCCCTGGGGCGTCATGCCCCTTGTTCACCGGTCCAGCGCTATATACGAGCCGTTAAAAAGAACGACTCGACACGTGCGCGCAGGCGACGCCATCTCCCTCATGATTCTCGCGGAACCCTCCGGCCTGATGCTGCCGCCCGCCTTCCGGCCCCTGCGTCTGTCAGACCCTGCCGGGACGGCGCACGACCGGGCCTGCGCGCTCGCTGTGGGCGACGAGGAGGCCGCCGGCACCCTGGTGGTCGGGGCCCGGCCCGGTACCGTCGAGGTCGCGGTGGTGCTGGCGCCCGAGGAGCCGCTGGCGACCGCCCGCCTCGTCGGGCTCGTCGGCCTCACGGCGCTCGCCGAGGCGGTGGGCAGCCACGCCCCGCCCGACAAGCCGCTGACTTTGAACGCGGCCGGCACCCTGTTCTTCGACCGTGCCCGCCTCGGCGGTGGGCGCTTGGCCTGGCCTGAAGCGTGTGCCGAGGACGCGGTGCCGGACTGGCTGGTCTTCTCCGCCATGCTGATCGCCTGGAAGCGCGAGGCGGGCGATCCCGGCCACACCCCGGGCTCGACCTCGCTGGAGGAGGAGGGTTTCGAGGCCGGCGCCGACGCGCTGGTCGAGAGCTTCGCCCGCCACCTCCTGCGCGGGCTCTCGCTCTGGGCCGAGGACGGCCCCGCCTCCGCGCTGGCGCGGGCCCGCGATCACCTCGACGGCGATCCCGCCCTGCTCCGCCTCGACGGGACCGGCTGGTACGATCCGGATCGGGGAGGCCCGCGCCTGTGAGCCTCAAGCTCCCCCGCACCCTGCGGCTCGACCCCTCCGACACCCTGGTCTTCCCTGTCGCCGCCCCGCCCGGCGAGTGGGCGGTGACCGGCAGCTTCCTGTTCCTCGAACGCGATCCGGCGGCGCTCGCCGGCAAGGAGCGGGCGGCGTTCCGGGCCGGCTTCCTCGGCATCGAGTCGTTCGGCTTCTCGACCCTGGTGGTGGTGAGCGAGGCGAGCGAGCCCGAGCGCGAGGCCGCGACCGAGGCGCTGGCCGCCCAGTTCCAGGCCCGCCTCGGCGCGCCGGACTTGCTAAGCGCGCTCGCCGCCGCCCGCGAGGAGATCGCGGTGGCCGAATCGCTCTGCGCCCCCCCGGTCGGCACGGTGCTGGCGCTGCACCGCACGCTGGAAGACGGCGGGATCCGCGAGCGCTTCCGGGCCCTGCGCCCGCGGGAGGGGGCGGTGCCGGGATCCGACCGGCGCCACGCCTATGCCCGCGCCTTCGATTTCTACGAGACCGACGAGGAGCCCGAGGAGCGGGTCGACCTCGCCGGGCTCCTCAGCGGAAAACCGTGATGACCGAGTTCTGGGTCTCGAGCGGCCACCACCTCACCCGGCGCGACGCGGGCGGCGGGCTCGTCGTCACCGACGAGTTGCTGCTCGCCTATCTCGCCCGGCCCGAGCTGGTGCCGCCGGACGAGGCCTGCTCGGCGGAGCGGGCGCTCCACGCCGCTTTGCTCGCCGATCCCCGCCGGCCGGTGCCGCCGACCGAGATCGCGGCCCTGGCGGATGCCGACGCGCGCGAGAACTGGGAGATGATCCTGGCCTTCCGCGACCGGCTGCTCGCCGCCCGTAACCTCGAGGCGGCCTATCTCGACCTCGTCCGGCGCGGGAGCGCCGGCACCCCGATCCTGTTCCTCAACCAACTCGTCCACCTGATCCTGCGCAACGCCCTCGACGGCTGCGACGACCCCTTCACCTTGCGCGCCGCCGAGCTGTTCTTCCGCCCGCAGCGGGCCTCCGTGACCGACGGGGCGCTGCTGCTGGCCGATGCCGAGCTGATCGACGAGGCGGAGGGCTCGCGCGGACAATCGCCGCTCGTTGCGATGCTCGGGCGCGAGCCGGTCTCCGAGCTCGACGTCCTGACCACCGACAATGCCTGGACCTACTGGAGCCGGTCGGACGCCTTCAGCATGGCACTCAACCTCGGCTCGGACCCGAGGAGCCGCGAGGGGCTGGCGCGGGCGATCGAGGCCTTCGTGCGTCACCTGCTGGCAGTCGAGGTCGAGGTCGCCCCCCTTCCGGCGATCGAGGATAAGGATTGGCGCTGGTTCGTCGGCCTCGACCAGGAGGGCACGCGGATCGGCAACGCCCTGTGGCGCGGCGAGGCTGTCGAGCCCGCCGCTTCCGAGCGGGTGATCGCCCTGTTCAGGCTCCGCATCCTCGATTCCGGCCGGGCCGATCCGCGCGTCGGCGACCGGCCGGTCTACCTGCTGCTGGCCATGACGCCCGACCGGCTGGTGACGATGAAGCCGCAGAACCTGATCGCGGGCCTTCCCGTTATCCATTCGGGAGAAGCCTGATGAGCACGCAGCTGATCTCCGTCGGGGTCGTCGTCGCCAAGCGCCGGCTGAAGGGCCCGTGGGCGAGCCATGCCTGGCTGCCGGTCGCCGTGCTGCCGGGTCTGCCCGGCACCGCGCCCTGGACCCGCCTCTCGGCCTCCGAGGACGAGGAGACCTTCTATGCCGGTGCCTACGAGATCGAGCTGCACCCGGCGGAGACCGCGCATTACGGCGACAACCTCGCGGCGGCACAGCCCTCGCTCTGGGTCGCCTTGCGCGAGACGGCACCTGAGACCTACGCCGTCGCGACCGTGACCGCCGACCCCTACGAGGGCGAGTCGCTGGCCGAGGGCATCGGCGAGATCGTCGAGGCGGTACCGATGCCGCCGGAGATCCAGGCCGAGGTCGGGGCGTTCTACCGGGCGTTCCACGTCGAGCGAGTCTTTCACAAGCGCAAGCGCGACCGGGCCGATCCGGAGGCCCTGGCGCGCCAGGGAGCCCATCAGGGAGCCGGCGGGCGCCGCCGCCCGGAGGAGCCGTGAGCGACGGCTTCCTCGCCCGCTGGTCGCGGCGCAAGCGCGACGAGGCGCGCCGGCCGGCGGAGGCCGCGCCCGAGATCGTGCCGATCGAGCCCGCTTCCGTCCCGCCCGGGGAGGAGCCCGGTCTCACGCCCGACGAACTGGCGCAGCTTCCCTCCCTCAACGCGCTGACCGCCGCGACCGACCTGACGCCGTTCCTGCGCGCCGGCGTGCCGCGGGCCCTGCGCAACGCGGCGCTCCGCCGGATGTGGTCGGTCGATCCGGCGATCCGCGACTTCGTCAGCGAGGCGCGGGAATACGCCTACGACTGGAACACGCCGGGCGGGGTGCCGGGCACCGGGGGCCTGATCTCCGCCGAGGAGGTGCGGGCGGTGGTGGAGCGGGTGTTCGGGGGTGGGGAGGAGGCGAAAGCTCCGGATACCACCGACCATGACGAGTTAAGCGCCAGCAGCCCCCCTCTCCCGTGTGGGAGAGGGGTTGGGGGTGAGGGTGGCGCGCTTCAGTGTGAGGCTGAGAGCGTCGTGCTGGCAGCGGAGAATCTGGAGTTTGATCCTGCACCGTCGCCACCCTCACCCCTACCCCTCTCCCACACGGGAGAGGGGATCCCGCGTCTTTCACTTGACGATCGCGAACCGGTAGCGGAGCCCGAGCCACCCCCCTCCCCGCCCCGCCTGCGACGTCATGGCGGGGCGATACCGATTTGAAGCGTTAGAAAGTAGAATTGTGCGCCATGGATTCCCCGGTATGGTGCCGGCCACGGGGCGCCGCATCCTCCAAATGAAGGAGGAAACCGAGCGTCGGCAGCCCCCGGTGATGACGCCGCGTTGCGCGAGGTGATGGTGAACCAGGGCCCCGGTCCGACCGACGAGATCGACGCTCTGCGCGCCCAGGAATACGACCTCCTGGCGGCCCTGCTCGGCCGCGCGCCGGCGCCGGACCTGCTCGCCGGCCTGCAAGGGCTCGACGGCGACGCCTCGCCGCTCGGCCAGGCCCACGCCGCCCTTGGCCGCGCCGCCCGCGAGGCCGACCCGCGTGCCGTCGGGCGCGACTACTTCGCGCTGTTCGTCGGCGTTGGGCGCGGGCTGATCATGCCCTACGCCTCCTACTACCTCACCGGCTTCCTCAACGAGCGGCCGCTGGCCCGGGTGCGCCAGGACCTCGCCGCGCTCGGGCTGGAGCGGGATCCGGGCTCGAGCGAGCCGGAGGACCATGCCGCCACCCTGCTCGAGGTGATGGCGACTCTGGCGGGGCGGCGCCTGCCGGCGGAGCCGGATGCCGATCATCGCTTCTTCGAGCGGCATCTGAAACCGTGGATCGGGCGTTTCTTTACCGACGTTGCGGCGCAGGCCGCCACGCCGTTCTACCGGGCCGTCGGCGAACTCGGCGAGGTGTTCACGACGGTCGAGGCCGAGGCCTTCGCCATCGAGGCGTAAGTCCCTCGGCGGCGTGAGGACCGGGATCCGGATATATAAGGGAGGGCCGCGATGCGGCAGGACGACGACACGAAGAAGGACGGCCTCGGACGGCGGCAATTCTTCCGCGCGCTCGGCGGCGGCACCGCCGCGGCGGCGGCCGCGGTCGCCTCCGTGCCGCTGACGCCCACCGAGGCGAAGGCCTACGACCCTGGCACTGCCGAGACCCGGTCGCGCTACCGCGAGACCGACCACGTCAAGGCCTTCTATCGCACCAACGGCTACGAGACGCTGAAGAAGTGAGACCGGCATGCTGACCAAGCGCAGGAACGGCGTGGCGGGCCGCGGCAGCCACCAGGCCCTCGCCGCGGGCCTGACCGCCCACACCCTCGACCGCCGCGGCTTCCTGCGGAAATCGGGGCTGGCCGCCGGCGGGCTGGCCGTGCTCGGCACGGTGCGGCTCGGCGCGGTGCGCCCGGCCCAGGCCGCCGGCTCGTCCGCCGATCCGGCCCAGGCCGTGATCCGCAAGAACGTCTGCACCCACTGCTCGGTCGGCTGCACGGTGACGGCCGAGGTCGTCAACGGCGTCTGGGTCGGCCAGGAGCCGTCCTGGGCGAGCCCGATCAACCGCGGGGCGCATTGCGCCAAGGGTGCGGCGATCCGCGAGCTCGTCCACAGCGACCGCCGCCTGCGCTACCCGATGAAGATCGTGAACGGCGAGTGGCAGCGGGTCTCCTGGGATCAGGCGATCACCGAGATCACCGACAAGCTCCAGGCGATCCGCAACAAGAACGGTGCCGATTCGGTCTACTGGCTCGGCTCGGCCAAGTTCACGAATGAAGCCTCGTACCTGTTCCGCAAGTTCGCGGCCTATTGGGGCACCAACAACGTCGACCACCAGGCCCGCATCTGCCACTCGACCACGGTAGCGGGCGTCGCCAACACCTGGGGCTACGGCGCCCAGACCAACTCCTACAACGACATCCGCAACGCCAAGACGATGATCATCCTCGGCGGCAACCCCGCCGAGGCGCACCCGATCTCCATGCAGCACGTGCTGTCGGGCAAGGAGATCAACCGCGCCAACATGATCGTCATCGATCCGCGCTTCACCCGGACCGCCGCCCACGCGACCGAGTACGTCCGCATCCGCTCCGGCACCGACATCCCGGTGATCTGGGGCATCCTCTGGCACGTCTTCCAGAACGGCTGGGAGGACAAGGCCTTCATCGAGAGCCGCGTCTACGCGATGGACGACGTCCGCAAGGAAGTCGCCAAGTGGACGCCCGACGAGGTCGAGCGGGTGTCGGGCGTGCCGGGCGAGCAGCTGAAGCGCGTCGCCGAGCTCTTCGCCAAGGAGAAGCCCGCGACGCTGATCTGGTGCATGGGCGCGACCCAGCACACGGTCGGCACCGCCAACGTGCGGGCGCTCTGCATCCTGTGCCTCGCCACCGGCAACGTCGGCAAGCCCGGCACCGGCGCCAACATCTTCCGCGGCCATACCAACGTCCAGGGCGCGACCGATCTCGGCCTCGATGTGACGACGCTGCCGCTCTATTACGGCCTCGTCGAGGGCGGCTGGAAGCACTGGGCCCGGGTCTGGGAGGTCGAGTACGACTGGCTGCAGTCGCGCTTCGACGAGGTGCCCGCCAGCGCCGGCCGCAAGGCCCGCTCGCGCAAGGAGAACATGGAGACCCCCGGTCTCACCTCGACCCGGTGGTTCGACGCGGTGAGCCTGCCGGCCGACCAGGTCGACCAGCGCACGCCCTTGAAGGCCATGATGGTGTTCGGCCACGGCGGCAACACCGTGACCCGGATGCCCGAGGCGGTGAAGGGCATGGCCGAGCTGGAGCTGCTTGTCGTCGCCGACCCGCACCCGACCACCTTCGCGGCGATGGATGCGCGCCGGGACAACACCTACCTCCTGCCGATCTGCACCTCGCTCGA
Source organism: Methylobacterium sp. EM32 (assembly GCF_040593685.1). Taxonomy (NCBI): domain Bacteria; kingdom Pseudomonadati; phylum Pseudomonadota; class Alphaproteobacteria; order Hyphomicrobiales; family Methylobacteriaceae; genus Methylobacterium; species Methylobacterium sp. EM32. The sequence goes on from NZ_JBEXZS010000190.1 coordinate 10,621, forward strand.
GATGGACGGGTCGCGCACGGCCTCGAACCGCTCGCTGCAATGGGGCGAGCAGGTCGTAAAGCCGGCCTTCGAGTCGAAGAACGACTACGAGGTCATCTACCGGATGGCCCAGAAGCTCGGCTTCGCCGACTCGCTGTTCAAGAACATCAAGGTCGTGGACGGCGTGCCGTCGGCCGAGGACCTGTTGCGGGAGATCAACCGCGGCGGCTGGTCGACCGGCTATTGCGGGCAAAGCCCCGAGCGCCTCAAGGCGCACATGAAGAACCAGCACAAGTTCGACCTCGTCACCCTGCGGGCGCCGAAGGACGATCCGGAGGTCGGCGGCGACTATTACGGGTTGCCGTGGCCGTGCTGGGGCAAGCCGGAGCTGAAGCATCCGGGCACCCACATCCTCTACAACACGTCGCTCCACGTGAAAGAGGGCGGCAGCACCTTCCGGGCGCGGTTCGGCACCGAGCGCAACGGGCAGACGCTGCTGGCGGAGGATTCCTTCACCAAGGATTCCGACCTCACCGACGGCTACCCGGAATTCACCTTCGGGGTGTTCCGCAAGCTCGGCTGGGACAAGGACCTGACGGCGGACGAGCTCGCGACGATCCAGCGGATCGGCGGCAACAACCCGGACGCGGTCAGCTGGGCCACCGACCTGTCGGGTGGCATCCAGCGGGTCTGCCTCGATCACGGCGTGATCCCGTTCGGCAACGGCAAGGCCCGGGCCAATGCCTGGAACCTGCCCGACCCGGTGCCGGTCCACCGCGAGCCGATCTACTCGCCCCGTCCCGACCTCGTCGCCAAGTACCCGACGCGGCCCGACGAGCGGCAGTTCCGCATGCCGAATGTCGGCTTCTCGGTGCAGAAGGCGGCGGTCGACCGCGGCATCGCCAAGCAGTTCCCGATCATCCTGTCCTCGGGCCGCCTCGTCGAATACGAGGGCGGCGGCGAGGAGACCCGCTCGAATCCCTGGCTCGCCGAGCTGCAGCAGGACATGTTCGTCGAGGTCAACACCCAGGACGCCGCCGAGCGCGGCATCAAGGACGGCCAGTTCGTCTGGGTCTACGGCCCGGAGAACGCCGCGAAGGCCAAGGTGAAGGCCCTCGTCACCGACCGCGTCGCCAAGGGCGTGGCCTGGGCGCCGTTCCACTTCTCGGGCTGGTTCCAGGGGCGTGACATGCGCGACTTCTACCCGAAGGGCGCCGACCCGGTGGTGCTCGGCGAGAGCGTCAACACCGTCACCACCTACGGCTTCGATCCCGTGACGGGCATGCAGGAGACCAAGGTGACCCTCTGTCAGATCAGCGCGGCGTAAGGGGGATCCTCATGGCCAGAATGAAGTTCCTCTGCGACGCGGACCGCTGCATCGAGTGCAACGCCTGCGTCACCGCCTGCAAGAACGAGCATGAGGTGCCGTGGGGCATTAACCGTCGCCGGGTCATCACCCTCAACGACGGCAAGCCCGGCGAGCGCTCGGTCTCGATGGCCTGCATGCACTGCACTGACGCGCCCTGCGCGGCGGTGTGCCCGGTGAACTGCTTCTACACCACGGCGGACGCCGTCGTGCTGCACTCCAAGGACCTGTGCATCGGCTGCGGCTACTGCTTCTACGCCTGCCCGTTCGGCGCGCCGCAATATCCGCGGGTCGGGAATTTCGGCTCCCGCGGCAAGATGGACAAGTGCACCTACTGCTCGGGTGGTCCGGAGGTCGACCTCTCGGTCGCCGAGTACGAGAAGTACGGCTCGAACCGCCTGGCCGAGGGAAAGCTGCCGCTCTGCGCCGAGATGTGCTCGACCAAGTCGCTGCTTGCCGGCGACGGCGAGATGATCGCCCAGATCTACAAGGAGCGGGTGATCAAGCGCGGCTACGGCTCGGGCGCGTGGGGCTGGAAGACGGCCTACCGCGAGACGATCGCGATCTGAGGAGAGTGCCGATGCGCAGGCTGACCTCCATCGCCCTCGTGGCGGCGACCCTGATGCTGGCGGGCCCCGCCGGCGCCCAGGTGCGCGCGCCGGACGGCGCCCCGAACCCGACCGCCTCTTCGGTCAATGAGGAGATGCTGTTCAAGCAGGACCCGAAGATCCACGGCCGGATCTCGATCCCGAACCCGACCGCCGCCAACCTGATCCAGCCTCAAGGGCGGGAATGGCGCGAGTTCCGCGAATCCTGGCTGCCGTGGATCGGCGCGCTCGCCGTGCTCGGCATGATCGCCGCGCTCGGCCTGTTCTATTTCACCCGCGGGCGCATCCGCCTCGAGCACAGCGAGGAGTCGGGGCGCAAGATCCTGCGCTTCAACAGCTTCGAGCGCTTCTCGCACTGGATGACGGCGACCTGCTTCATCATCCTGTCGCTGTCGGGCCTCAACTACATCTTCGGCAAGCGGCTGCTGATGCCGCTGATCGGACCGGAAGCGTTCGCCACGCTCGCCCAATACGGCAAGTACGCCCACATCTACCTCGCCTGGCCGTTCATGCTCGGCGTGCTGTTCATGCTGGTGCTGTGGATCAAGGACAACATCCCGGGAAAGATCGACTGGATCTGGCTCAAGCAGGGCGGCGGCCTCCTCGGCGACGCCCATCCGAGCGCCGGCCGCTTCAATGCCGGCCAGAAGATGGTGTTCTGGATGGTGGTCGGCTTCGGCTTCGCCATGGGCGCCACCGGCCTGATGATGATCTTCCCGTTCGCCTTCACCGACATCAACGGGATGCAGATCATGCAGGTGATCCACTCGCTGATCGGCGTGGTGTTCATCGCCGGCATCCTGGCCCACATCTATATCGGCTCGCTCGGCATGGAGGGCGCCTACGACGCGATGGGCAGCGGCGAGGTCGATCTCGCCTGGGCCAAGGTCCACCACGACCTATGGGTCAAGGAGCAGCAGGCCAAGACCGCGAGCGGGCCGCAGCTCGGCCGTGGTCAGGTTCCGGCGGAATAGTCGAGAGGCGGAGACAGCGATGAAAGCCTTCCTGATCGCCGTCGTGGCGGCGGTGGTCCTGGCGAGTGCGGCGAGCTTCCTGCTCGCCGAGAACCAGCGCTTCGCCTACCAGGCCTTCGCCACCTCCGGCGCCCGGGTCTCGGATCCGGGCACCAACCTCGTCGGCCCGCGTTGGACCGGCGACATCAAGGAGCCCGGGCAGGGAAGCCACAAGCCTGCCGGGCACAAGGCGGAGGCGGGGTCGTGAGCCGCACCAGCATCATCCTCGCCGCCGCCGGCCTCGCCGTCTCGGTGGGCGCCGTGCAGGCCGCCGGGCAGCCGGCGAACCTGTGCCAGGAACTCGTCGCCTTCGTGCATCCGAAGGCGCCGGACGCCCCGGCGTCCGCACCGGCCCAGCCGGCCCCCGCTGCCGTCCAGGCCCCCGACAAGGGCGCGGCGCAGCTGCCGAACAGCGGCGCCGGCGAGACGCAGCAGAAATCGGGCCTGAGCGGCCCGGTGGCGCAGACCGGACCCGGCGCGTCGGGGCCGCAGGGACAGGCGCAAGCCCAGTCCCAGGCCGCCCCCGCGCCGAGCGGCGCGCCGGCGCAGAAGGGGCCGAGCCCGGAGCAGGTGGCGCAGGTCGACGCGGCGGCCGGGGCCAACGACATCCAGGCCTGCCGCGCCGCCGCGCGGGCGATGCGCAAGGCGGGCGTAGTGATGCCGGCACCGCTGCTGGCCTTGTCGGCGCTCGATCCGAAGTTCTTTGCGCAGCAGTGAAGCCGCAGCGAACTGTTTCACTCGCTCTTCGGCGGTTCTCACACCCACAGGGTCATTCCGGGGCCGCGGAGCGGAGCCCGGAATCCAGAACCGCGGAGGGTCCAGGATCAAGCGGAGACTGTTCCGCTTCCTTCTCCGTGACCTGAGTGTCTGGATTCCGGGCTCCGCTTCGCGGCCCCGGAATGACGCGGAGGTTGGCAGTACTGTCGGGCGAACGAAGCACGTTCACGATATCAGACGGCCAGCGGATTATTCCCAGCGCAATGGTGCAGACGGTCGTCAGACCGCAAACCCCGTCTCGTCTACTCTGCCGCCGCCCGCTCCTCGTCCTCTCCCAGGAAACCCCCGGATTGCCGCGCCCACAGGCGCGCATAGAGCCCCCCGGACTTCACGAGGTCGGCGTGCCGCCCCTCCTCGACGATCCGGCCGCGATCCAGCACCACCAGCCGGTCGAGGGCGGCGATGGTCGAGAGGCGGTGGGCGATGGCGAGTACGGTCTTGCCCTGCATCAGCCGGTCGAGGGAGCTCTGGATCGCCGCCTCGACCTCCGAATCGAGGGCGGAGGTCGCCTCGTCGAGGATCAGGATCGGCGCGTCCTTCAGGATCACCCGCGCGATGGCGATGCGCTGGCGCTGGCCGCCCGACAGCTTGACGCCGCGCTCGCCGACCTGGGCGTCGTAGCCGCCGCGGCCCTTGTGGTCGGTCAGCTCGCGGATAAAGGCGTCGGCGTGGGCGGCACGCGCCGCCGCCACGATCTCGGCCTCGGTCGCGTCCTCGCGGCCATACGCGATGTTGTCGCGGATCGAGCGGTGCAGGAGCGAAGTGTCCTGCGTCACCACGGCGATCTGGCGGCGCAGGGAGGCCTGAGTCACCTCCGCGATGTCCTGCCCGTCGATCAGGATGCGCCCGCCTTCGAGGTCGTGCAGACGCAAGAGCAGCGAGGTCAGGGTGGTCTTGCCCGCCCCGCTCGGGCCCACCAGCCCGACCTTCTCGCCCGGCGCGATCCGCAAGCTCAGGTCCTCGATGATTCCGGCGTCCTCCCGGCCGTAATGGAAGCTCACGCCCTCGAACGCCACTGCGCCGCCCGTCACCGCGAGGTCGCGGGATCCCGGCCGGTCGGTGAGCGCATGGGGTAAGGCGATGGTCTGCATGCTCTCCTGCACCACGCCGATATGCTCGAACAGCCCGCGCACGGTCTGCATCACCCAGCCCGACATCGCGATCAGCCGCAGCACCAGGGCGAGACCCGCCGCACCCTCGCCCGTCGTCATCTGCCCGCGCGACCACAGGGCCAGCACCACCCCGGCGGTGGCGACGATGAGGCCGCTATTGAGGAGCGAGAGCGTGCCGGTGACCGCGGTGACGAGGCGGAACGAGTGCAGGTAGGCGTCGGTGTGGTCGATCGTGGCGCTGCGCACCGCCGAGCGCTCCTCGCGGTCGCGGGCGAACAGCTTGACGGTCAGGATGTTGGTGTAGCTGTCGACGATGCGCCCGATGAGGACCGAGCGGGTGTCGGCGACCTTGAGCGAGCGCACCCGGGCGCGCGGCACGAAGTAGGTGGTCAGCCCCGCATAGGCGAGGATCCACACGACGACCGGCAGCATCAGCCACAGGCTGATCGAGCCGAACAAGCTGACCGCCGTGACGGCGAAGATCGCCACGTAGAGCAGCGTGTCGATGACCACGATGGCGAGCTCGCGCACCGCCACCCCGACCTGCGTCACCCGGTTGGCGAGCCGCCCGGCGAAGTCGGCCTGGAAGTACGACAGGGCGTGGCCCAGCGTGTAGAGATGGGTGCGCCAGCGGATGAGCCCGGTGGTCTGCGGCACCACGAGCTGGTTCGAGATCGCCTCGTGCAGCCAGGCGAGGACCGGGCGCACCACCAGGATCAGGGCGGCGGCCAGCATCAGCCCGATGCCGTGGTCGCGCCACAGGGTCTCGGGCCCGGACCGGGCCAGGATGTCCACGAACCAGCCCATCAGCAGGTAGAGCGATGCCTCGACGCTGCCGGCGGCGAGCGCGACGCAAAACAGCACCGCGAGCGGCCCCCGCACCGGCCGCAGGTAGAACCAGGCGAAGCCCGCCACCGTGTCGGGCGGGCGCCTCGCCTCCTCGAAGGGGGTGAAGGGATCGATGCGGCGCTCGAGCCAGTCGAGGAACATGCGGGCTCCGGGGTGATGGGCTCTCAGCTATGCGGCGGTGGGATCCCGCCAACCGGGGGGCGATGCCGCAGGCCCGAGACCGGCGTATGACGGGGCATCGCCCTGATGCTTCCGGACCCATGCTGCGCCTCGCCCTCTACCAGCCCGACATCCCGCAGAATACCGGCACGATGCTGCGGCTGGCCGCCTGCCTCGGCGTCGCCGTCGAGATCATCGAGCCGGCGGGGTTCGACGTCTCGGACCGGCACCTGCGCCGCTCCGGCCTCGACTATCTCGACCACGTCGCGATCACCCGTCACCGCTCCTACGCCGCCTTCGACGTCTGGCGCTGGCAGGCCGGGATCCGGCTGGTGCTGGCCACCACCCGCGGATCCGTGCCCTACACGGCGCACGCCTTCCGGGACGGCGATTGCCTGATGGTCGGGCGCGAATCGGCCGGGGTGCCCGACGCCGTCCACGCCGATGCCGAGGCCCGGGTGGCGATCCCGATGCGGGAGGGGATGCGCTCGCTCAACGTGGCGGTGGCGGCCGGGATGATTCTCGGCGAGGGACTGCGCCAGCTCGGCGCCGTCTGAAGGCCTCGACTGCCTGGCATCTTGGCCCGCGCCCGCCGGTATGGGATGAGAAGGCCATGACCGACGCCGCTCCCGACATCGCCGCGCTCAAGACCGAGGCGACCACCTGGTTCTCCACCCTGCGCGACCGGATCTGCGCCGCCCTCGAGCGGCTGGAGGAGGAGGCGACCGGGCCGTTCGATCCCGAAGCCGGCGGGCCGGGCCGGTTCGAGCGCACGCCGTGGGAGCGCCGGGACCATTCCGGCGCGCCGGGCGGCGGCGGCACCATGGCGATGCTGCGCGGCCGGGTGTTCGAGAAGTGCGGCGTCCATGTCTCGGCGGTGCACGGCGAGTTCGCCCCCGAATTCCGCGGCCAGATCCCGGGGGCGGCGGAGGATCCGCGCTTCTTCGCCACCGGCATCTCGCTGATCGCCCATCCGTGGAACCCGCACGTGCCGACCGTGCACATGAACACCCGCTTCGTCGTGACGACGAAGACGTGGTTCGGCGGCGGGGCCGATCTGACGCCTCTCCTCGACCGCCGCCGCACGCAGACCGATCCGGACACGATCGCCTTTCACGCCGCCTTCGAGGCGGCCTGCGGCAAGCACCCTGCCGCGGATTACGCCCGCTACAAGGCCTGGTGCGACGAGTATTTCCACCTCAAGCACCGCAACGAGCCGCGCGGCATCGGCGGCATCTTCTACGACTACCACTGGACCGGCGATCCGGCCGCCGACCTGGCGCTGACCCGCGAGGTCGGCGACGCCTTCCTCGGGGTCTATCCGGAGATCGTGCGGCGCAACGTCGAGACGCCCTGGACCGAGGCCGACCGCCACGAGCAGCAGGTGCGCCGCGGCCGCTACGTCGAGTTCAACCTGCTCTACGACCGCGGCACGATCTTCGGCCTGAAGACCGGCGGCAACGTCGCGTCGATCCTGTCCTCGATGCCGCCGACGGTGCGCTGGCCGTGACCGCACGATGAGGGCCGACGAAGACCTGAACACCTGTCCGGCCGCGGCGGCCGGTTTCACGGGCGTTCTTACCACCCTCAGCGTCATCCCGGGGCTCGGCGAAGCCGAGAGCCCGGGATCCATTACCGCTGATGCTCCAGGACCTGGCGGATCGCGTTCCGCTTCGTCCTCAAGCGTCGGCGGTGATGGATCCCGGGTTCCGCTGCGCGGCCTCGGGATGGCGCGGAGGGTGGAACACGCGTCGGCGGGTCGCCCGATCGACCCCGCCGCTTCGCCTCGCCGCTGATCCAGGCCACGCTGGTGAAACCCCTCCCCAACCTCGCCGCCGTCATCCTCTGGATGGCCGGCGCCCTGCTCTCCTTCTCGGCCACCGCCGTCGCCGTGCGCGAGGTGGCGCCGGCCCTCGGGCTGTTCGACATCCTGGCGGCCCGGGCGGGGGCCGGGGTGGCGATCGTCGGCCTGGTCGCGCTCATGCGCCGCCGGCCGCTCGCCCCACGGCGGCTGCACCTGCACCTCGCCCGCAACCTCGTCCATTGGGGCGGCAACTACGCCTGGTCGCTGGGCGTCACGATGCTGCCGCTGGCCGTCGTCTTCGCCCTCGAATTCACCACGCCGGCCTGGGTCACGCTGCTCGCCGTCCTGATCCTGCGCGAGCGGCTGACCGCGAGCCGGGTCGCCGCAGTGGCCCTCGGCTTCCTCGGCGTGCTGGTGGTCCTCCGGCCGGGCGTCGCGGCGTTGCAGCCGGCGAGCCTGGTGGTGCTCGGCGCCGCCATCCTGTTCGCTCTGACCGCGGTCGCCACCAAGGCGCTGACCCGGACCGAGAGCGTGCTGTCGATCCTGTTCTGGATGAACTTGATCCAATTACCCCTTAACCTCGTGGCCGGACGGATCTTTCCGGCGGTGCCGGCCCAGGCCTTCGAGGGGCGGCACGGGCTGGCGCTGGCGATGCTGTGCATCGCCGGGCTCACCTCGCATTGGTGCCTGACCAGCGCCTATCGCCGCGGCGACGCCATCCTGGTCATGCCCCTCGACTTCCTGCGCATCCCGCTGATCGCGCTCTTGGGCTGGCGCCTCTACGGCGAGCCCCTCGATCCGTGGCTGTTCGTCGGCGCCGGGCTGATCGTCGGCGGCATCGTCTGGAACCTCGCGGCAGAGGCGCGGCGACGGGACCCGTCCGTCCAGCCCGAGGGGGCTTGACCAATCGGCGCCCTGGCGCGTTGATCGGCGCCATGCTGCTGACCTTCTTCACCGAGCTGCGCGCCGCCAAGGTCCCGGTCTCGCTGCGCGAGTACCTGACCCTGCTGGACGCCCTCGACCGCGACCTCGCCGACCGGCGGGTGGAGGATTTTTATTACCTCTCCCGCACCGCCCTGGTGAAGGACGAGCGCAACCTCGACAAGTTCGACCGGGTGTTCGGGCGCGTCTTCAAGGGCGTGGTCACCCTCGGTGAGGCGGTGGAGCCGCAAGCCATCCCCGAGGAGTGGCTGCGCAAGCTGGCGGAAAAGTACCTCACCGAGGAGGAGCGGGCGCAGATCCAGGCGCTCGGCTGGGACAAGCTGTTCGAGACCCTGAAGCAGCGGCTGGCCGAGCAGAAGGGGCGCCACCAGGGCGGCTCGAAATGGATCGGGACGGGCGGGACCTCGCCCTTCGGCGCCTACGGCGCCAACCCGGAGGGCATCCGCATCGGCCAGGACGGCAACCGCAACTTCCGGGCGGTGAAGGTCTGGGACCAGCGCACCTTCAAGGACCTCGACGATTCGGCGGAGCTGGGCTCGCGCACCATCCGGCTCGCGCTCCGGCGCCTGCGCCGCTTCGCCCGCACCGGGGCGGCGGAGGAACTCGACCTCGACGGCACGATCCGCGAGACCGCTCGCCACGGCATGCTGGATCTCCGCCTGCGGCCGGAACGGCGCAACGCCGTCAAGGTGCTGCTGTTCCTGGATGTCGGCGGCTCGATGGACTGGCACGTCGAGCTGGCCGAGCAGCTCTTCTCCGCGGCCCGCTCGGAGTTCAAGCACTTCGAGCACTTCTACTTCCACAACTGCCTCTACGAAAAGGTGTGGAAGGAGAACCGTCGGCGCCACACGGAAGCGACGCCGCTCCTCGACGTGATCCGCACCTACCCGTCCGATTACCGGGTGGTCTTCGTCGGCGACGCGGCGATGTCGCCCTACGAGATCGCGATGGCGGGTGGCTCGGTCGAGCACTGGAACGAGGAGTCCGGGCGGGTCTGGCTCGAGCGGGTGCTGGCCCATTTCCCGAAGGTGGCCTGGCTCAACCCCGTGCCGCAGGCGCAGTGGGGCTACTCGCAGTCGAACGCGATGATCCGGCAGATCTTTTCCGACCGGATGTACCCGCTGACGCTGGAGGGGATCGACCAGGCGACGCGGGCGCTGCTGCGCTGACCGTTCACGTCCCCTGCACGATCACCCCGTACCAGCCCAGGCCCCGGTAGGTCTCGTAGCCGGGCGTGCGGTGGTAGGCGACGAGGCCCCGGCCGCCCGTCGTCGGCACGACGCCGCTCTCCGGGCCGGCAAGGTCGATGCCCAGCCGCTCGGTGAGGAGGCCGGCGCCGTCGCTCGCGGCGATCACCCTGTGCGCGGCATCCACGAGCAGCACCCGCGTGCGGGCGCGGTCCTCGGGCGTGACCCGCACGCCCTGGACGATCGCGCGGGCCTGCGGCTCCCAGTCGAAATGGATCGCCAGCACGCCGAGAGGCTGGCCCGCGGCCTCGCCGTCCCGGCGCACGCTGGCGCAGTAGGTCGCCACTTGAGCGCCGCCGAGGCGGCTCTCCGTCCGGATGTCGGCCGCGCTGTACGCGTCGCCCGAGGCGAGCGCGGTGGCTTGCCGGAACCAGGGCTCCTGCGCCACGCTCGTGCCGCGCAGGCCCGGGAAACGGTCGGGCCGGCCGGTAGCGAGGATGCGCCCGTCGAGGTCGCACAGCCAGAGATCGAGATAGACCGTGTAGGCCGACAGGATCACGCCGAGCCGCTTCTCGGCGAAGGCCGCCGTAGCAGGGTTGTGTTCCGCCGCGCAGGCCACGACGGCGGCATCGGTCGCCCACCAGCGCACGTCGCAGGTCCGCTCGTAGAGATTGCGGTCGATCAGCTCCACCGCGTTGAGGGCGAGGTCGATCAGGCGCTCGCCCTGCGCCCGGGTCACCAGCCGGGAGACCTGCTCCTGCAGCCCGACGATGCGCCCGTCGACATCGGCCTCCAGCTCCCGGGCGAGGCCGGCGATCGCCTCGCCGACGGCTCCGACCTCGTTGGCCACGACCGTGAAGCCGCGCCCGTGCTCGCCGACCCGGCTGCTCTCGATGCGGGCGTTCAAGGCCAGCATCTTCACCTGGCTGGTGATCTGGCGGATGCGCTGCGTCTTGTCGTGCGCGGCCTGGCGCAGGGTCATCGCCGCGGCGGCGATGTCCGACAGGGCGCAGCCCGTCTCGGCCTGCTCGTTGCCCATGCGTCCATTGCCCATGCGTCGGGCCAAGTTCGTCACGTCGCGCCTCCCGATCCGGGCTCCGGTCCCGGATGTCGGTCGCGATCTTCGAACAACGATGCTTAAGAAAGTACGTGGCTGACGCGGTCTAGGCTGCTTGCCGGATCAGTCCCGCGCGGGTTGTCGTCCTGCGGGCGGGACTTGTGTCGGGCTTGCGCGCCGTCCGGCTCCGGTCGAGGCGCTCCGTTCCTCTGCGGAATGAAGGGTGTCGGCCGCCCCCGGCACCTCAGCCCTGGCGGGCCGGGGTGGTGACGGTGAGACCGTCGAGCTCGGGCTTGAGGCGGATCTGGCACGACAGGCGGGAGCTCGGCCGCACATCCGAGGCGAAGTCGAGCATGTCCTGCTCCATCGGCTCCGCCGGGCCGACGGCCTCCGCCCATTCCTCGCCGACATAGACGTGGCAGGTCGCGCAGGCGCAGGCGCCGCCGCATTCCGCGTCGATGCCCGGCACGTTGTTGCGGATCGCGGTCTCCATCACGGTCGATCCGGCCTCGCCCTTCACGGTGCGGGGCGTGCCGGCGGCATCGACGTAGGTGATCTGGACCATCTGGGACTCCGGAAGCCTCGAGCGCGGCCGCGGATCGGACGTAACGACGCGGCGCGGTCTGATTGGCGGCTGCCGCCCCGGAATGCAAGCGCGCCGTGCGTCGCGCGGCACACGCGCCGCAGCGGGGCGGGCTGCTCGGCGCCTCAGGCCGCGGCCGGAGGCTTTCAGAGCAGCGCCAGGGTCTCGCGCACGGCCTGTCCCAGCGCCGACCCTACGTCGCGCGCTGTTTCCGCATCGTTGTCCCGCAGAGCCGATTCGAGCCGCCCGGCGAGGGCCGCCACCCGGGCGGCGCCGACCCCGAGGGCCGAGCCCTTGAGGGCGTGGGCGAGGTCCGCCCGGGACTCGGGCGCCAGGTCCGGATCGGTCAGTCCGGGGATCAGCCGGTCGCATTGGCCGGCGAACAGCCCCAGCACCTCGCGGGCGAGGTCGGCGTCGCCGAAGGTCTGGCGGTCGAGGTGCTCGCGGTCGAGGAGCGGCTCCATCCGGGGTCTCACGCTGGCCCGGTTCGGGCGGGAAGGGTGCGGACCAAATTCCTCAAGCCTGGACCGGACGCAAGGTCACGGACCCCGCGCGGCTGTGGGCGACAGAGGTTCCGGCGGATCCGGTGGAAGTCTGTCCACAGCGTGCTCACCCTCCGTTCCCACCCGCCCTCCCGCCGGCAAAGCCGAGATTCTGCGGCAGGATAGCGGCTTCCGCCGCGGCGCGCCGGACACATGGTAACCATTCCGTTAAGCTTTTTGGGAGGGTTGGCGCGGTCCGGGTATCCGGCTGGTACTCCTTGCGTCTAAGGTTCTCGTGGTAAACCGCTGAGATCGCGTCGGCTGGCGGCACGGCGCGGGTTTCGCGGAATCTCGGGGATGATGCGGCGCGGCGGCCTCAACGGGCCGCCCGGCGGCGTTCACGGCGTAACGGGGCGTTCGATGGCGACGGAAAAGAAGCTCAAGGATCCGGCGGAAGCGGCGCTGTCGGCGATTGAGCAGGCCCTTAACCTGGACCATCCGGCGGGGCTGGATTCCCGCTCGCCCGACACCCGCGCGATGGACGCCGATGGGGCCCGCCTCGAGCCCCGCCTGCCCGACGTGCACGATTCCGATCCGCTCTCCGATCCCCTGTCGGGCTCGCTGGGCAATGCCGGCGCCGCCCGCGAGCCCGGTTTCGACGGCAGTCCCCTGCCCGCCTCCCGTGACGGCCGCCGCGAGGGCGGGCTCCTGCCGCCCGACCGCTCCCTCGTCGCCAACGACGACCGCCGCAGCGTCGGAGCCCTGCAGCAGACCCTACGCATCGAGCCGTCGCGCGCGCCCTACCTCGTCGCGAGCGTCGCCGCCCTCGCCTGGCTCGCCGGCTTCACCGCGCTGGCCTGGAGCCAGTCCGGCGGCGACCTGCGCGGCTTCGCCGCCGGGCTCAGCGGCCTCCAGGGCGCGGTGGGTGCGGCCGCCGTGCTCGCCCCGGTGATGCTGTTCTTCATCGCCGCGATGCTGGCGGTGCGGGCCCAGGAGATGCGCCACGTCGCCCGCGCGGTCGGCGAGGTCGCGATCCGCCTCGCCGAGCCCGAGGGCTTCTCGACCGACGCGGTCCTGACCATGTCGCAGGCGGTCCGCCGCGAGGTCGCGGCGGTCGGCGACGGCGTCGAGCGGGCGCTCGCCCGGGCCGGCGAGCTTGAGACCCTGGTGCGCGGCGAGATCTCGACCCTGGAGCGCGCCTACTCGGACAACGAGATCCGCATCCGCTCCCTCGTCGAGGAGCTGGTGGCGCAGCGCGAATCCATCGTCGCCAATGCCGAGCGGGTGCGCGGCGCGATCCAGGGCTCGCACCAGAACCTGACCCAGGAGCTCGACACCGCGGCCGAGCGGATCGTGACGGCTGTCGACGGTGCCGGCGAGCGGGTCACCGCGGCACTCGGCGTTCGCGGCGAGGCGATCACGGCGGCGATCGGCGATCGCGGCGACGCGGTCACCGCCGCCCTCGCCGCCACCGGCGACCGGGTGGTTGAGGCCGTGGCCGGCCGCGGCGACGATCTCGTCCAGCGCCTGATGGCCACCAGCGAAGGCGTGAAGACCGATCTCGGCAGCGTCGGCGAGTCTCTCAGCCGCGCGCTCGAGACGCGGGCGGTCGAGGTCACGGAGGCGTTCGAGCGCACCGGCGGCCTCCTCACCCGCACGCTGGCGGAGAATGCCGGCACCGTCGCCCGCACCCTGGCGGAGACCGGGGCCGAGGTGATCGAGGCCCTCAACCGCGAGGGCGCCCAGGTGCGCGACACCTTCGAGCGCTCGGCGCAGGGGCTGGAGGAGCGCTTCCTCGCCCGCGGCGGCGACCTCACCGAGCGCTTCGCCGAGACCGGCAGCGCCATCACCGAGCGCTTCGCCGCCTCGGGCAGCGCCATCGCGGCCCACATCTCCGACCGCGGCATCGCTTTGCGCGAGGAGATCGAGCAGGCCGGCAACGGCGTGGCGGTCGCGATCGAGGCGCGGGCGGCCGCCGCCGAGGCCGGGCTCGCCCGCGCCAGCGACGGGGTCATCACGGCCTTCGGCGACCGCGCCACGAAGGTGCGCGACGACCTCTCGACCCTCGTCGAGGATGCGGCGCAGGCGCTGGGCGTGCGCGGCGCCGACCTCGCGTCCCGCCTGGAGGAGACGATCGGGCGCGTCGAGGAGGTGCTGGTCGGCCATGGCGGCAGCCTCGAGCGCAGCCTGGACCAGACCGGCGAGCGCGTCGCCGCCCTGGTGGCCGAGCGGACGGGCGAGGCCGAGGACCGGATCGGCCAGGCGCTGGCCGGCCTCGGCCTCGCCTTCGAGACCCGCAGCCGCGACCTCGCCGACGGTCTCGACCAGCGCACCCGGGAGACGCAGGCCGCGCTCGCCCTGGCTGCCGACACGCTCCAGGGCGGCTTCGAGGCCCGCACCGCCGATGCCGGCGACGCCCTGCGCCGCACCGCGGACGAGATCGGCGCCGATCTCGACGCCCGCGCCGCCGCCCTGGCCGAGCGCTTCCGCGCCGCCGCCGAGGCCGCGACCGGCCATGTCGGCGAGCAGACCGAGGAGGCCGCGACCGCCTTCGCCCGCGCTGCCGACGAGGCCGGCCGCACCCTGGCGACCCGCACCCAGTCCCTCGACGAGTCCCTGCGCGGCACGATCGATCACCTGACCCGCCAGGCCGAGGACGTCTCCGCCGCCCTCGCCCTCGCCGCCGAGAGCGCCACCGGCGCCCTCGACACCCGCACCGCGGCCGCCGCCGCCGCTTTCGTGGTCGCTGCCGAGGAGGCCGGCCGCCTGATCGGCGAGCGCACCGAAACCGCCGACGCTTCCTTACGCACCGCGCTCGCCGGCCTCGCCGAGCGGGCCGAGGCCGCCGCCGCTGCCCTCACCGCCTCCGCCGACACCGTCGGCGACGCGCTCCAGGGCCGCTCGACGGAGGCCGCCGAGATCATGCGCCGCACCGCCGAGCAAGTGACGGGTGCGCTCGGCACACGCACGGTGGAAGTCGCGCACATCTTCCGGCGCACGCTGGAGACCACCGGCGCCGAGCTGGATGCCCGTAGCCAGGCCGCGGCCGAGCTGTTCCGGCAGGCGACGACGGCGACGACGGGCGAGCTGGGCGCGCGGGCGGAAGAGGCCGCCGAGGTGCTGCGCCGCGCCACCGAGACGGCGACGGGTGCGGTCGGTGCGCGCACGGCGGAGAGCGTCGAGGCGTTCCGGCAGGGTGCCGAGGAGGCGTCGGGGGTGCTGCAGGTGCGTCTGGCCGAGGCCGCGTCATCCTTCGCCCGTGTGGCGGAGGAAGCGGCCGCCCTGATCGGGACGCGGGCGGGCGAGGCCGACACGGCGCTGCACGGCGCGGTGGTCGGACTGGCGGGCCGGGCCGAGGAAGCGGCGCTCGCGATCGGGCTTGCGGCCGAGACGGCGACCGGCGCCCTCGACGCGCGGACGCTCGCGACCACCACCGCCTTCGCTCGCGCCGCCGAGGAGGCCGGCCGCCTCGTCACCGAGCGAGCCGCTGCCGCCGACGAAACCCTGCGGGGTGCGGTCGAGGGCCTGGCCGAGCGGGCGGACGAGGTCGCCTCGGCGATCGCCGCTGCCGCCGAGCAGGCGACCGGGCATTTCGACGCGCGCACCCTGGCGGCGGCCTCAGCCTTCGCCCGCGCCGCCGAGGAAGCCGGCCGCCTCGTGGCCGAGCGCACCGAGACGACCGACGCCACCCTGCGCAATGCCGTCGAGCATCTGACGCGTCAGGCCGAGGACGTGTCCGCGGCCCTGGCTCTCGCCGCCGAGAGCGCCACCGGCGCCCTCGACACCCGCACCGCGACGGCCGCCGCTGCCTTCGTCGCCGCTGCGGAAGAGGCCGGTCGCCTGATCGGCGAGCGGACCGAGACCGCCGACGCTTCCCTGCGCACCGCGCTCGCCGGCCTCGCCGAGCGAGCCGAGGCCGCCGCCGCCGCCCTCA
>NZ_JBEXZS010000191.1:0-18237 GCF_040593685.1 Methylobacterium sp. EM32
CCGGCCCCTTCCCGGCCCGGGACCCGGGCGCGTAGATCCGGGGGGCTCCCCGCCCGGACTGTGCCGCATGCCCGCTCTCCTCCGCCTCGCCCTCGCCCTCGATGTGCTCCACCGACACCACCTTCTCGGTCTTGTCGGTGTTGAACACCGTGACGCCCTGCGAGGCGCGGCCGACGACGCGAATGTCATCGACCGGCACGCGGATCAGCTTGCCGGCGTCGGTGACCAGCATGATCTGATCGCTGGTCTCGACCGGGAAGGAGGCGACGAGGGTGCCGTTGCGGGCATTGACCTCCATCGCCTTGATGCCCTTGCCGCCGCGGCCCGAGATCCGGTACTCGAAGGACGAGGTGCGCTTGCCGAAGCCGCGCTCCGACAGGGTGAGGACGAACTGCTCCGCCGCCCCCATGGCGATGTAGCGGTCCTGCTCGAGATCGATCGAGGCCGCGGCCTCCTCGGCCTCCGGCTCGGGCGCCGCCGGCAGCTCGATCGCCTCGCCGGTGGCGCGCCGGTCGGCATTGGCGCGCTTGAGATAGGCCTGGCGCTCCTCGGGCGAGGCCTCGAAGTGGCGCAGGATCGTCATCGAGATGACCTGGTCGCCCTTGGCGAGGTTGATGCCGCGCACGCCCGTCGAGTCGCGGCCTTTGAACACCCGCACGTCGGTGGTGGGGAAGCGGATGCACTGGCCCGCGCCGGTGGTCAGCAGCACGTCGTCGGCTTCGGTGCAGATCTCGACGTGGACGATGTGGTCGCCCTCGTCGAGCTTCATGGCGATCTTGCCGTTGCGGTTCACCTGCACGAAGTCGGACAGCTTGTTGCGCCGGACATTGCCGCTGGCGGTCGCGAACATCACGTCGAGCGTCTCCCAGGACGCCTCGTCCTCGGGCAGCGGCATGATGGTGGTGATGCGCTCCTTGCCCTGGTCGAGGGGCAGGATGTTGACGAGCGCCTTGCCCCGCGCGTTCGGCGCCGCGAGCGGCAGCCGCCACACCTTCTCCTTGTAGGCCTGCCCCTGCGAGGAGAAGAACAGCACCGGGGTGTGGGTGTTGGCCACGAACAGCCGGGTGACGAAATCCTCGTCGCGCATCGACATGCCGGCGCGGCCCTTGCCGCCGCGGCGCTGGGCCCGGTAGGTCGAGAGCGGGACGCGCTTGATGTAGCCGGCGTGGGACACGGTCACGACCATGTCCTCGCGCTGGATCAGGTCCTCGTCCTCGACGCTCGAATCCCAGTCCAGGATCTCGGTCTTGCGCGGGGTCGCGTACTCGGCCCGCACCTCCGCCAGCTCGTGCTTGACGATGCCCATGATCCGGGCGCGCGAGCGCAGGATGTCGAGGTAGTCGGCGATCTCGTCGGCGAGCCGCTTCAGCTCGTCGCCGATCTCGTCGCGGCCGAGCGCGGTCAGGCGCTGCAGGCGCAGGTCGAGGATGGCGCGGGCCTGGGTCTCCGACAGGCGGTAGGTGCCGTTCTCGCTCACCCGGTGGCGCGGATCGTCGACGAGGGCGATCAGCGGCGCGATGTCCTCCGCCGGCCAGTCGCGGGACATCAGGGCCTCGCGGGCGGAGTTCGGGTCCGGCGAGGTCCGGATCAGCCGGATCACCTCGTCGATGTTGGCGACCGCGATGGCGAGACCGCACAAGACGTGGGCCCGCTCGCGCGCCTTGTTCAGCAGGAACTTGGTGCGGCGGGAGACGACCTCCTCGCGGAAGTCGATGAAGGCCTGGATCAGGTCCTTGAGGTTGAGGAGCTCGGGGCGCCCGCCGTTCAGCGCCACCATGTTGCAGCCGAAGCTCGATTGCAGCGGGGTGTAGCGGTAGAGCTGGTTCAGCACCACGTCGGCGACGGCGTCGCGCTTCAGCTCGACGACGATGCGCATGCCGTCGCGGTCGGATTCGTCGCGAAGATCCGCGATGCCTTCGACGCGCTTCTCGCGCACGAGATCCGCGATCTTCTCGACCAGCGAGGCCTTGTTCACCTGATACGGGATCTCGGTGAAGATCAGCGCCTCGCGCTCCTTGCGCAATTCCTCGATGTGGGACTTCGCCCGCATGATCACCGAGCCGCGGCCGGTCATGTAGGCCGAGCGCGTGCCCGAGCGCCCGAGGATCGAGCCGCCGGTGGGGAAATCCGGCCCCGGGATGATGTCGTTCAGGCCCTCGATGGTGATCGCCGGATCGTCGATGAGCGCGATGCAGCCGTCGATCACCTCGCCGAGGTTGTGCGGCGGGATGTTGGTCGCCATGCCGACCGCGATGCCGCCGGCGCCGTTGACGAGGAGGTTCGGGAAGCGGGCGGGCAGGACCGCCGGCTCGTCCTTCGACTCGTCGTAGTTCGGGTTGAAGTCGACGGTGTCCTTGTCGATGTCCTCAAGGAGCGCCATCGACGGCTTGGCGAGGCGCGATTCGGTGTAGCGCATCGCCGCCGGCGGGTCGCCGTCGATCGAGCCGAAATTGCCCTGGCCGTCGACCAGCATCAGCCGCATGGCGAAGTCTTGCGCCATGCGGACGAGGGCGTCGTAGATCGACTGGTCGCCGTGCGGGTGATACTGACCCATCACGTCGCCGACGATGCGGGCCGACTTCACGTACTTGCGGTCCGGCAGGTAGCCGTTCTCGTACATGGAGTACAGGATGCGGCGGTGCACGGGTTTGAGGCCGTCGCGCGCATCCGGCAGGGCCCGGCTGACGATGACGCTCATCGCGTAGGCCAGGTAGGACTGGCGCATCTCGTCGGTGATCGAGACGGGCTTGATGTCGGTCGCGGGCGGGGTAGCGCCGGTCGAATCGTTCTCTGCCAAGGTCTGTCTCTCGTCGCGGCCCGCGCGGGCTCACACTCTCTCGCCGGACGGCTTAGCCGATTTGCGCTCCGGGTGCCAGCGGAACGCATGGAAGGCGAAGCAAATCAGCATCTTAGATGGGCGTTCCGGGGATGTTCCACAACCCCGCCGGACACCTGTGGACGAGTGTCCCGCGAACTCGTTAGAGATTGGCAAAGGATGCGGGAATCGGACGCCGGTCCCGTGCCCGCCTGCAACGGGAGGCCGGCGCCGATGGACGTCGTTCTGGATCACGCACCGGCCTGCGGCCCGGGCTCGGCCGTCTCATGATCGCGCAGAGGCGCTGGCCGGTCATCTCGGCGCTCGGCATCGTGCAGATCCTCGCCTGGGGCTGCAGCTACTACCTGCTGACGGTGCTCGGGCCCTCGATCGCGGCGGAGACCGGCTGGGGGCTGCCCTGGATCTTCGGCAGCCTCACCGCCGGCATGCTGGCGGCGGGCCTGGTCGCGCCCTTCGCCGGCCGGACGATCGGCCGCCGGGGCGGGCAGCCGGTCCTGGCGGTGTCGGCCCTGCTGCTCGCCGCCGGACTGGTGACCTTGAGTCTCGCCCCGAACCTTCCGGTCTTCGGCCTCGGCTGGCTGGTGATCGGCGCCGGGATGGGATCGGGGCTCTACGACGCCGCCTTCGCGACGCTCGGGCGGCTCTACGGTGCCGATGCGCGCCCGGCGATCACGACGCTGACCCTGTGGGGAGGGTTCTCCAGCACCCTGTGCTGGCCGCTCTCGGCTTTCCTGCTCGCGCATCTCGGCTGGCGCGGCACCTGCCTGACCTACGCCGCCCTGCAGCTCGGCGTGTGCCTGCCGCTGATCCTGGGCGCGGTCCCGCGCGCCGCCCCGCGGCCGGTGACAGGGGGCGGCCGGTCGGACGCGGTGTCGCTCGACGCTGCCGAGCGGCCGGTCTTCCTGATGCTGGCCGCGATCGTGACCTGCACCGGCATCGCCACCTCGATCTTTTCGGTCCACCTGCTGACCCTCCTGCAGGATCGCGGCCTGTCGCTGGCGGCGGCGGTGTCGCTGGGCACTCTGGTCGGGCCGTCGCAGGTCGGGGCGCGGCTGCTCGAAGTGGCGAATCGCAGCCGCCACCACCCGATCTGGACGCTCACCGCCGCGGTGGTGCTGATGGCGGTCGGCCTCGTGCTGCTGGGGAGCGGGCTGCCGGCGCCGGGCCTGGTGCTGGTGATCTACGGCGCCGGCAACGGGCTCTACTCGATCGGCCGCGGCACCCTGCCGCTCGCCCTGTTCGGGCCCGATCGCTACGCCGCCCTGCTCGGCCGGCTGGCGAAGCCGAGCCTCGCCGCGCAGGCCGTCGCGCCGTCGGCGGGAGCCTACCTCATCGCCCATGCGGGCGCCGACGCGACGCTGGCGGCTCTGGCCGTCCTGGGACTGATCGACGTCGCCCTCGTCGGCGCGCTGTGGCGGGTCCGGCGCCGGGGCAGACTCGCGGCGCGGGTCGCGGCCGACGAAAAGCCCCTCCCGCAGGGCGGAAGAGGCTGAGCGCCTGTTCGATAGGCGAGGGCGGCGTCACGAGACGCTGTCCTCTCCCATCCACGACCTCATCCTGAGGTGCCGGGCGATCGGAGATCGCGCGGCCTCGAAGGAGGCCTCCATACATCTCCGAGAGAACTGGAGGCTTCCCTAGAGGTCAGTCGATTTTCAATCGACTGACACCTCAGGATGAGGGTGTGGGTGGGATAAGATCGACAGAGATAGCGAACAGGCTCTGTCGTTGGGTCGGGCGCGGCACGCGCCCGACCATCATCTCAGTGCGTGGTGACGTTCTCGGCCGCCGCGGCGGCGCGGCGCCGGCGCGGGGCCGGCTTCGCCGCGGCCTCGGCCACCTCGGCGACGACCTTGGCCGCGGCGCTCTTGGCAGCCGCCGGCTTGCGCGCCGCCGGCTTGCGCACGGGCTTGGCGGCGACCGCCTCGGCGGCCGGCGCCTCGGCCGGCGCCGCCGACCGGGTGAGCTCCTGCTCGGCCAGGCGCCAGTAATGCTCGTCGCGGCCCGGCGCGCAGCCGTCCCGCTCCCACAGGGCGTAGGCCCGCTCGCGGATGCTCGTCTCGAAGTGATCCATCCCGACCTCCTCGGTGTTCAGTTGAGCGGACCATCGCGGCTCGTGGTTAAGGAACCCCTAACCTGCCGGGTGCCGGCGGCCTGCCGCCGGAAGAGGCGATGTTTCTCGCGAGGCGAGGCTTCGCGAGGCAAGGCTTGGCGCCACGCTCCCCAGGCCGATACCCCCGTGGCGCTTGCCGCGGCGGCGCGCCTCCGGCACATCGGGGCAGGCGCAGGCGGGTTGTTGGGCGCGATGGCACTGGTAAAGAAGGCGAAGCTCGCGGCCCGGGCCGGTGCGCCCACGGCGCCGGAGGCGGCACCCGCGCCCCGGCCGGGCCGGACCCGCGAGCCTGCGGACACGCGCCGCGAGCCTGCGGAGATGCGCCGGCAGAAGGCGACCGAGCGCCTGGGCGCCGCCACAGAGGAACTGGCGGCCGGCGTCACCGAGGCGGCGGCGGCGGCCGAGGAGCTGCGCCGGGCGATGGAGCAGATCGCCGGCGGGGCCGAGGAGGCCGCGGGCGCGGCGCAAGGGTCCCTTGCGGCGGTGGCGGCGATCGTCGGGCGCTTCCGCGAGGCGCGCGAGCGGGCCGACCTGTCGCGCCAGCGCACCGCCGCGTTCCAGTCCGTGCTCGCCGAGGCCAGCGTTCAGGCGACACAGTCGGTCGCGGCGATCGAGGCCGAGGCCGGGCGGCAGGCTGCGACGGTCGCCATCGTCGACGACCTCGACCGCGGGGCGGCGAGCATCGGCGAGGTCACCGGCACGGTCGGGGAGATCGCGGACCAGACCGGGCTGCTCGCCCTCAACGCCGCCCTGGAGGCGGTCCGGGCTGGGGAGTACGGCCGCGGCTTCACGATCGTCGCCGACGAGGTGCGGGCGCTGGCCGAGACCGCGGAGGCCGGGGCCGGAGAGGTGCGGGAGCGGGCCGAGGCGATCCGGGCCGAGATCCGGGCGCTCGGCGCCGCGATCCGGGACGCCGCCGCGCGGGCGATAGCGGAAGCCGCCTCGGGGACAGGGGTCGCCCGGCGGCTCGAGGCGGCGCGGGCCGATCTCGGGATCCTGGCGGAGGGCGCACAGGGCATCCTGGCGGCGTCGCTCCGGGCGGAAGCGACCACCCGCGAGGCGCAAGCCGGCGCCGAGCAGGTCGCGGCGGCGGCCGAGCAGCAGGCCGCCGCGGCCGAGGAAGCGCAACGCGCGGTGAGCCAGCAGACGGAAGCCCTCGACCAGGGCCAGGCTACCGCCGAGGCCCTGGCGGCCCTCGCCGAGACCCTGGGCGCGGCCGGCGCGACTCCCGAGGCGATCGCGGGGGCCGCCGACGCGCTCTCGGCCTCGATCCAGGAATTGTCGGGTGCGGCGGCCGAGATCCTGGCCGCGATCGACCAGATCAGCCGCGGCCTGACCGTCCAGAGCGCCGCGGCCCGGCAATCCGCCGCCGCGATGACGGAGATCGAGGCCGCCGCCGCGGAGGCCCGGACCGGTGCCGGCCGCGCGCTCGCGCAGGTCGCGGGCCTCGCCGGGACCCTGCGCGAGGCTCGCGCCACCCTCGGCGCCCTCGCCGACGGAGTCGGGCAATCCCTCGACGGGATGCGGGCCTCCCTCGACCGCCTCGGCACGATCGAGGCCGATACCGGGCGCATCGAGACGGTCGCGGAGGGCATCGCCCTCGTGGCGGTGCAGATCGGCATGCTGGCGGTGAGCGGCGCGATCGAGGCCACCCGCGCCGGCGAGGCCGGCCAGGGCTTCGCTGTCGTCTCGGGCGACATCCGGGCGCTGTCGCGCGACGCGAGCGCCGGTGCCGAGCGGATCCGCGCCACCTTGCGCACGATCCGGGACGGCGCCGCCGCCCTGCGCCGCGCCCTCGAACGCGCGGCGGACGCCGCCGAGGCCGAGGTGGCGAAGAACCGGACCCTCACGGCCGGCCTCGCCGCGGTGGCGGCCGACGTGGCGGAGCTGGAACGGGCCAACCGCGAGATCGTCGGCGGGGCCGACGAGATCCTCGCCGCCGCCGCCGGCATCGCGGCCGGCGCCCGCCAGATCGCCGCAGCCGCCGAGGAGGCCGACCGCGCCTCGAGCGAGGCCGCCACCGCCGCCCGCCAGCAGGCCCGCGGGGCCGAGGACCTGGCGGCGGCGGTCGAGGAGATCGCGCTGCTCGCCGACGAGCTGAAGGCGGATGGCTGAGGCCGGGCGCGAACGCGTCCTCGTCGTCGCGCTCGCCGACGACGGCCCGCGCGTCGCCCTCCCAGCCGAGCGCGTGCGCGCCCTGGCGCCGATCCCGGCCCTGACCCGGGTGCCCGGGGCGCCGGCCTTCCTCGCTGGACTCGCCGAGAGACGCGGCATGGCGCTCCCGGTCCTCGACCTCGCCCGGCTTCTGGCGCCGGCCACGGTGCGGAATCGCCCAAGCCCGGCCCTCCAGGGACGGATGGTGGTGGCTGAGGCGAACGGGCCGGTCGGGCTCCTCGTCGCCGGGATCGTCGGCCTTGAGGCGGAGCCGGGCGGGGTGGCGATCCTCGACCTGCCGGCCCTCGTCGCAGACCTTCTTCCGCGGCGACCGGGGGGAGCCGCCGATGTCGAGGCGTCGCGCAGCCATGCGGAGCCGCAGCCGGCCAGCCCGGACGCCGCCTTCCTGGCCCTCACGGTCGCCGGGCAAACCTACGCCCTGCCGCTCGGCGCGGTCGAGGCGGTGACGCGCCGGCCGAAGGCGGTCGCGCCCGCCTCCGGCGCGGGATCCTTCTTCCCCGTCGCGATGCCGTGGCGCGGGCAGGCGCTGCCACTCGTCGATCTCGCCACCCGGCTCGGGCTCGCGGGCGGCGCCGGCACCCGGGTCGCGGTGCTCCGCGGCGTCGGGCTGGTGGCGGACCGGGTCGGGCCTGTGCTGCGGGTGCGGCCGGAGGCGATCGACCCGGTGCCCCGGGCCCTGCGCCGCGCCGGCCCGGCCGCCGATCTGGCGGCCGGGTTCCTGCGCCGCGACGACGGCACCCTCGTCTGTCTTCTGTCGCCGCAGGCCTTCGCCGGCGCCGCGGAACCGGCGCGGGCCGCCCCCGTCGCCGCCGGCACCGCGCCGATCGTCGTCGTCGACCTCGCCGGGCGCGCCTACGGCCTGCCGGCCGGGGCGGTATGCCGGGTGGAGCGGGCGCCGGAGGCGCTCGTGCGGGTGCCCCGGGCGCCGGGCGACCTCGCCGGGATGCTGGCCGTCCGCGGCGGGGCGCTGCCGGTCCTCGATCTGCGCCGGCGCCTCGGCCTGCCGCCCGGTGGGACGCGCGGACGCCTCGTGGTGGTCGAGGCCGGGGGCGTGCGGGCCGGCCTCCTCGTCGATGGGACGGCGCGGCTGGTGCGGCCGGAGGCCGGGGCGATCCGGCCGGCGCCGCGAGGAGTCGCGGATGAACTCGCAGAGGGGTTCGGGGCCGCGCTGACCCGGGTGGCCGACCTGCCGGACGGGCCGCTGCCGCTGATCGATCCCGCCGCGCTCCTCGACCGTGCCGCGCTCCCCGGGAGGCCCGTCGCATGATCCGCCTCCTCGTGGTCGACGACTCGGCGCTGATGCGCAAGGTGCTGGGCGGCATCTTCGCCGCCGAGGGCGATTTCGAACTGGCCTTCGCCCGCGACGGGCTGGAAGCCCTCGACCTCCTGCCCCGCTTCGCGCCCGACGTCGTGACCCTCGACGTGACCATGCCGGGCCTCGACGGGCTCGCCTGCCTCGACCGGATCATGCTGGAGCGGCCCTGCCCGGTGGTGATGCTGTCCTCCCTCACCGGGGAGGGCGCGGAGGCAAGCCTCGATGCCCTGGCGCGGGGCGCGGTCGACGTGCTGGAGAAACCCGCCGGCGCGGTGTCGCTGGCGGTCGACCTGTTCGCGCCGGTGCTGGTGCAGAAGGTGCGGGCGGCGGCGCGATCCCGGCCGCGCATTGCCCTCGGGCTCGCCGCGCGCCTGCGCGCCCGGCACGCCGATCTCGCACCGCGTCCGGTATCGGCGGCGCCCCCGGCACCGCGCCAAGCAGAGACAGCCCTGACAACGGACTTGACCCTGCCGGCGGCCGCGGCAGGCGGCCTCGTCCTGGTCGGCGCCTCGACCGGCGGGCCACCCGCCCTGACCGCCTTCCTGGGCGAGCTGCCCGCTGATTTTCCCTGGCCGATCATCGTCGCCCAGCACATGCCGTCGACCTTCACCGGGCCGCTCGCCCGCCGGCTCGACGGGCTCTGCGCGCTCGGCGTGCAGGAGGTGACGGCGCCGGCGCTCCTGGCGCCGGGCCGGGTCTATGTCGGGCGCGGCGACGCCGACGTGATCGTGGTGCGCCGGCCCGACGGCCTGATGGCGGCCCCGGCCCCGGCCAAGGCCGATTATCCCTGGCACCCCAGCGTCGACCGCCTGGTGGAGAGCGCCCTCGATCTCGTCTTGCCGCACCGCCTCGTCGGAGTGCTGATGACCGGGATGGGCCGCGACGGCGCCCGGAGCATGGCGGTGTTGCGGGCCCGCGGCGGGCGCACCATCGCGGAGGCCGAGGCGACGGCGGTGGTCTGGGGCATGCCGGGCGAGCTGGTGAGGGCCGGCGGCGCCAGCGTGGTCGCGCCGCTGGAGACCATCGCGGCCGAGCTGACGGCTTTGGTGACATGAATCCGGACAGCGACGGCCCGCTCGCCGAGCCCGACCTGGCGCGGGTCTGCGACCTGCTCTACCGGCAGACCGGCATCCTGGTGCCGGGAAACCGGCGCGCCTTCGTCGAGCGCCGGGTGCAGGAGCGGATGCGCGCCACCGGCGCCGACGCCCTGCCGGCCTACCTCGCCCGGCTGCGGGCCGATCGCGACGGCGAGGTGCAGCTCTTCGTCAACGCCTTCACGGTCAACGAGACCTACTTCAACCGCGAGGAGCACCAGCTGCACTGCCTCACCGGCTCGCTCCTCGCCGCCGTCACCGCCGGGCGGAGCCCGAGCGATCCGATCCGGATCTGGTCGATGCCCTGCGCCACCGGCGAGGAGCCCTACTCGCTGGCGATCTGGCTCCTCGAGCACTGGCCGGCGGTCGACGACTGGGAGATCGAGATCGTCGGCTCGGACATCGACACCCGGGCCCTCGCCGCGGCGCAGGCCGGGCGCTACGGCGCCCGGGCGCTCGGCCGACTGCCGCCCGCTCTGATCTCGCGCTACTTCACCCGTGAGGAGGGGACCGCTGGGATCCAGTCCTGGCGCATCCTGCCGGAGCTGCGCGGCTCGGTGCGCTTCAGCCGCCGCAACCTCGTCGACGCGGCCGGGATGGCGCAGGAAGGGCGCTTCGACATCGTGTTCTGCCGCAACGTGCTGATCTACTTCGACGACGCCTCGCGAGAAATCGCCGCCGCCAACCTGTTCGCTGCCCTGCGGCCGGGCGGCTTCCTCTGCCTCGGCCATACCGAATCGATGGCCCGGATCCCATCGCGGTTCCGCACCCGCCGCTTTCCGGACGCCATCGTCTACCAGCGCCCGGAGGACGCGCATGCGTGACGCGCCCCTCGCCGACGGCCTGATGGCGGATCTGGTCGCGGATTTCGTGGCCGAGGCCCGCGAGCTGATCCAGGCCGCGGCCGGGGACCTGCTGGCCCTCGAAGGCGCCCCCGATCCGGCGGTGCTGAACCGGGTGTTTCGCGCCGTTCACACCCTCAAGGGCTCGGCCGCCCTGTTCGATTGGCCCGACATGCTCGCTGCCCTCCACGCCGCCGAGGACGGGCTTGCCGCCGCCCGCGCCGGCCGGCTCGCGACCGGCGCGGGCCTCGTCGATGCGGCGCTCGCCGCCCTCGACGCCGCCGCGCGCTGGACCGAGGCGATCGCCGCGACCGGGGCGCTCCCGGCCGGGAGCGCGGCGGAATCGGCCCGGATCGTCGCGGCCTTCCGGAGCCTGCTGGCCCCGTCGGGCGGAGCGCCCGATCCGGCACCGGCCGGCCCGGGATCCGGTCCGGTTCCCGACTGGGCCGCCGACCTTGTGGCGGGCTTGACCGCGCGGCCGGACGGCGCCGTCACGGCCCTGCGCTACCTCCCGCGGGCCGATTGCTTCTTTGCCGGCGACGACCCGATCGGCCTCGTGCGCCGGCTGCCCGGACTGCTCGCCCTCGACATCGCCCCCGCCGCGCCCTGGCCGCCGGCGGAGACCGTCGACGTCTTCGCCTGCAACCTCGCGGTGACGCTGCTCACCGCGGATCCGCGGGAGGCGGTCGACGCGGTGTTCCGCCTGGTGCGCGACCAGGTCACGACGGTCACCCTGGCACCGCCGGATCCGGCGGCCCCCGAAACCGACCCGGCCGCCGAGGCGGCTGGGGGCGCCGAGGCGGCGCCCAGGACCTTGCGGGTCGATGCGGGCCGGATCGACGCCCTCGTGGCCCTGGCGGATGACCTCGCCACCGCCCGCGCCGCCCTCGGCGCAGCGGTCGCCAGGGCGATCTCCGGAGACGATCCCGCCGCCATGATCCCCGCCCTGCGGGCGAGCGACGAGCGCATCGGGCGGCTCTCCACCGAGCTGCACCGCGAGGCGGTGGCCTTGCGGCTCCAGCCCCTGGCTCGGGTCTTCCGCCGCTTTCCGCGGCCGTTGCGCGACATCGCCCGCGACCTCGGCCGCGAGGCGGCGCTGATCCTGGAGGGCGAGGCGACCGAGGTCGACCGGGACGTGGCCGAGGGTCTGTTCGAGCCCCTGCTGCACCTCCTGCGCAACGCCGTCGACCACGGCATCGAGCCGCCCGCGGCGCGGAGAGACGCCGGCAAGCCGGCGACGGGCCGGATTGTCCTGCGGGCCGAGAGCCGGGGCGAGCGGGTCGAGGTCTCGGTCTCCGACGACGGGCGCGGCCTTGATCCGGCCCTCATCCGCGCCCGCGCCGCCGCCCGCGGGCTGATGGCGCCGGCCGCCCTCGCGGCTCTCGACACGGCCGGGGTGATCGACCTGATCTTCGCCCCCGGCTTCTCGACCACGACCGAGGTCGGCGCCGTCTCCGGCCGTGGCGTCGGCATGGATGCGGTGCGCGAGGCCGTCATGCGCCTCGGCGGCCGCTGCACCGTCGAGAGCCGGATCGGGGAGGGGACCACGATCCGGCTGATTCTGCCGCGCGCCCAGTCCCTCGCCCGGCTGCTCCTGGTCGGGATCGGCCCGGAGCTCTACGGCCTGCCGATGGAGGCCGTGGACGAGCTCGCCCGGGTGCCGCGGGAGCGCATCCGCGACCACGGCCTCGGCGCCGCCACGGTCCTGCGCGGCCGGACGGTGCCGGTGCTCCACCTCGCCGGTCTGCTCGACCTGCCCGGCGGTGTGGCACCCGCTGCGGAAACGGCCGACGCGCGGCTGGCGGTGTTGCGGCTTGGGGACGAGCGCGTCGCCGTCGAGGTCGACCGCTTCGCCGGCCGCCTCGACGGGCTGGTCCGGCCGCTGCCGGGCCTCGCCGCGCTGCCTGGCTTCGCCGGGACCGCGCTCGCGGGCGATGGCGGCCTTCTCCTGGTGCTCGATCCGGAGACCCTGGTTGGACCGCGGCAAGGGGAGGGGACGCCGTGAGCGTGCGCCGCGACGGTGAACTGATCCGCCTCGAGGGCGCCTGCCCGGTCGAGGAGGCCGAGACCCTGGCCGCCCTTCTCCTCGCCGATCCGGGCGCCGGGGTGGAGTGGAGCGCCTGCACCGGGCTGCACAGCGCAGTGATCCAGGTGCTGCTGCGCCTGCGCCCACCGCTCCACGGCACCTGCGGCGATCCCTTCGCGGCCCGCTGGCTCGCGCCGCTCATGGCGGTACCGGTCCCGGGTCAGGGGCCGACCGGTCGAGAGCCTGTTTGATTCGTTGCGTAGGCCAACTCTTCACGTCATCCCGGGGCTCGACGAAGTCGAGAACCCGGGATCCATAACCGCTGACGGTTCAGGATGAAGCGGAGAGCGTCTCGCCGGGTTCTGCACTGTCGGCGGTTATGGATCCCGGGTTCCGCTGCGCGGCCCCGGGATGACGATGGAGGGTTTCAACTCCGATGGAGCCCATCGAAGAGATTCCGACCGGTTTGATTCACGCCGCCGCTGCGACCCTGGCGGCATGCGCCGCCTGGATCTTCTTGCTAAGCCAGTACGAGTAGCCGACCGTCGAGTTGTCGATCAGGGTCGTCACGCTGGTCACGGTGTTCGCCACCAGGTCGCCGTACTGGCCGAACAGGTTGTAATCCTGCTCGATGACCTTCGACAGTGTGTTGGCCTTGTGCAGCAGCAGCGAATTTTCGTAGATCCGCAGCAATCCGGCGCGCCAGTCCTGGTCGATCTTCCAGAGCTGCTTCACGAAGGCGCCCTGCATCGCGTAGAGTTCGCCGACCGTGTCCGAGTCGGGGCTTTCCGAGAGGAGCTGCGCGGTCGCGACCGCGTTGGCGGTGCTGCGCGTCGCGAGCTCGCCGACGAGCACCGAGCACCGAGCGGCGCAGGGGCGCGGCGACCGGCGTCGCGGCGACCGGCGCCTGCTCGGTCGCGGTCAGGGCCGACTGCATGAAGGCGGCGAGCGGCGCCGCCAGGACGGAGCCGGGCGTGGTGGTGTCGGATGTCATCACGAATTCCCCAAAACGATGTTCGTCCGTCGATGGATCGCGGATCTTCAGCCGCCGAGGCGCTCCAGCATGGCGGCGATCGCCCGGATCTGGACGGCGTTCTTCGAGTAATAGTCGGGGTTGCGCGGGGTGGGCGAGCTGTAGCCCCACCAGTCCCAGCAGCCGTCGGGATTCTGCAGGTCGCCGCCGTCGCTCCCCTCCACCTGCGGGTAGAGGACGATGATGTCGTTGCTTTCGGCCATGTGGTTGTAGCCGGTCGTGGTGATGTAGCGGTTGCCGTAGGGCGGCTGATTGGCGGTGTCGGGCAGGCCCCGGACGTAGTTGACGTAGTTGTAGCCCTGCTTGCAGCCGTGCAGCGCGATGTGCACCCGCGCCTGCGCCCGCCCGGCCAGCACCGCCGAGGGCACGTAGGCGTAGCCGAAATCGCTCATGCTCGCGCGCTTGTTGCCGCCGAAGAACTCCTTCTGGTCGAAGCGGATCAGCCGTCCCATCAGGTGCTCGGCCGGCGCGTTCAGCTCGCCGTAGATCTGACGGAGGATCGCATGCGACTGCATGAAATTGCCGTTGTTGATGTAGGGCGGCCGATTGTCCGCGAGCGGTGAATCCTCGAGGTTGTCGGTGATGATCGAGTGGCCCGCATTGACGACGTCGTCGTAGAGGATGTTGGCGGGGTCGACGCCGAGGCGGAGGTAGAACTCCCGCGTACGGCTCACCACGTCCGGATAGACGACGCAGTCGGACCGGCCGGTGAAGATGTACAGCCGGTGATCGGCGAGGGCGTCGAGCGGGTCGATCAGGCCGAGGCCCGCCGCGTCCCGGGCGAGGGCCGCGAGATCCCCGGCATCCGGCGCCATCTGCGGGATGAGCGGGTTCATGCCGATGGCGAGCGCGCCGAGCTGGTAGGCATCGGCGGCAAGCAGTGACGCGCCGCGGAACGATTCGGCGCAGCGGAACGGGCCGCCCGCGATGATTCCGGCGCCCTTGAACCTGCCGGAATGGGCGAGGTGCATCTGCACCGTCATGAACGCCCCGGAAGACAAGCCTGAGATGGAACTCTCGCCTTGCCGAACATCGTACCGCGATAGACGCTCGGCTATCTGGCTCTGGTAGCCCATATCTTGATCTCCCGACAGATCGCGCCCACACGACATGTCTTTCCATCTCGGGATCTGTTGTCTTCCGAGATGATGCCGGACCAGAGCACGGCGGGGATCGTCTCGCAAGTGCAAAAAATCTGAAAAATTATTTTGCGGCGCAAAAAGCGTGACGAGGCAGCGATGACACGCGAATCGCGGCGCGGCACGATTGCGGTCCCGGCTACAATACAGGCCCCACGTATTTCCCAGGACGATGGGGATGGCATCCGCGCGGCTTCGTTTATTTCCTCTTTCCCGTGGGCGCACGGAAACGTGATGGCGGGCCGATTTTCGCCACGGTTGCGGCTTAGCCCTGCGGCCAACCCTGGCGCGGGGACCTGGTAACCGTTTGTTGACGGTTCTCGGCAACCCTGCGTTCACCATGGCGGCCACGCGGCCCGAGCGAGGAAGAGGGATCGTGCGAGCGCTCAAGCGTGCCGGCCGCGGCGCGGCCGACCCGGCCCGGGAATCCCTCTCTCGTCGATCCCGCGCCTGCCGTCGCGGCGCGATGGCCCTTGTCGCTTGCCTGGCGGCGGTCCTCGGCTCGACCAGCGGCACCCAGGACGCGGTCGCCAACGGCGATACCCGCACGATCTCGATCTTCCACGAGCACACCAAGGAGAGCGCGGCGATCACGTTCAAGCGTGACGGGCGCTACGACCGGGCCGCCCTGGAGCAGCTCAACTGGCTCCTGCGCGACTGGCGCCTCGACGAGCCGACCAAGATGGATCCGCGCCTGTTCGACGTGGTGTGGGAGGCCCACCGCGCCGTCGGCTCGCAGGATGCGATCCACGTCGTCTCGGCCTATCGCTCGCCCAAGACCAACGCCGCCCTGCGCCGCCGCTCCCGTGCGGTGGCCGAGCACAGCCAGCACATGCTCGGCAAGGCGATGGATTTCTACCTCGCCGACGTCTCGATCGACCAGATCCGGGCGATCGGCATGCGGATGCAGCGCGGCGGCGTCGGCTGGTACCCGCAAGCGAACAGCCCCTTCGTCCATCTCGACGTCGGCTCGGTGCGCTCCTGGCCGCGGATGAGCCACGACCAGCTCGCCCGCCTCTTCCCCGACGGCCGCACCGTCCACCTGCCCGCCGACGGCCGGCCGCTGGCCGGCTACGAGAGCGCCAGGGCCGAGATCCTGGCCCGCGGCGGCAGCGTGATGGGCGTGAGCCAGGCGATCGCCGCGGCGGACGAGGAGGACAGCCCGAACGTCGTCGGCCAGTTCTTCGCGATGCTGTTCGGCGGATCGAAGCCCGCTGCCCCGCCGCCCGCGCCCGTGGTCCTGTCCGGTCGCGCCGGTCGCGTCCGTCCGGTGGCCCTCGCCAGCGCCCAGCCGGAGGATGCCGGCACCCGCGATGCCCTCGCCTACGCGGCGCCCGCCGCGCCCGCCGCCCTGCTGCCGCAGGCGGTCGCCCGGCAGGCCGCCCTGCCGGAGCCGGTGCAGCCTGAGGCTGCCCCGGCCGCTGCGCCCGAGCCGGATATTCGCAGCGCCGAGCCGGCACCCGAGGCGCCGGTGAAGACCACCCTGGCATCCACCCCGCTGCCGCCCCGGCGCCCGTCGGAATTCGCCGCCCTGGCGGAGGCCCTGGTTGCCGCGCCGCCGCCGATCGCCGGGCACCTGCCGGCCAGCGTGCCGCTGCCCCCCGCCCGTCCGGCCTCGATCCAGGTCGCCTCGGCCGAGGCCGACCCGGCGGCCCTCGGCGCCATGCTCCAGCCGCGCCTCCGCGCGACGTCCGCGCCCGCGCCCGTGGTGCCCGCGCCCACCGACCAGAAGACGCAGCTGCGCGCCCTGTTCAGCGCCGCCGCGGCCGCCCCGGCGGTCGAGGCGGCGGCCGTCCGGATCATCCAGCGGCCGAAGGGCGGCACCCCACCCGCCGGCCTCGTCTCGGCGCCCGCCGGCGCGGTGGCGACCCGCTTCCAGAACGGCTCGTCCGCGGACGCGCCCGGCGCCGGCCGCTTCAGCGGGTCGGCGGTCGGGCGGCGCTGAGCGCGACAGGCCGTGAACTGGGTCGAGGCAATCGGCTATCTCGGGACCGGGCTCACCATCGCGTCGACCGCGATGAGCACCATGATCCCGCTGCGGGTCGTCTCGATCCTCGCCAGCGTGGCGGTGATGACCTACGGCCTCCTGACCGGCAGCATGCCGGTGGTGCTGACCGAGGCGATCCAGATCCCGTTCAACGCCTGGCGGCTGTACCAGATGGTCCGGCTGGTGCGCGACGTCGAGCGCGCCGCCGAGGGCGACCTCTCCCTCGACTGGCTCCGGCCCTTCGGCGAGTCCCGCCGCATCGCCGCCGGCGCGGTGCTTTTTCGCAAGGGCGACCCGGCCGACGAGATGTTCCTGATCGAGAGCGGCCGCTTCCGCATCGAGGAGCTGGATCTGGAGATCCGGCCCGGCGCCATCGTGGGCGAGCTCGGCATGCTCTCGCCCGGCAACCTGCGCACCGGCACCCTGGTCTGCACCGAGCCGGGCGTCGTCCTCGGCGTGGCCTATGCGGACGTGAAGCAGCTCTACTACCAGAACCCGGAATTCGGCTTCTACTTCCTCAAGCTGACGAGCGAGCGCCTGTTCCAGGCGACGCAAGGCGCCCCCGCGCGGAGCCCGGCCGGCGCCGAGGTGCTCTGAAGCCTGCACGGTTTCCGGGATGGCGACAGCGGAGCCCGGTCCATGACGGGGCCACGGCAGGCTGGGTAGGTATGTCACGCTCCCCTTTCCCGGACGACTGGAGCGTCAGCGGAAGGAGATCCGGGATCCAGGGGGATGTGCCGCGAAGCGGCTCCGAATGCTGCACCGTTGCAGACAAGCAGACGCTTCGCGACTTTTTGCGCTGAATCCCGGATCTCCTTGCGCTGACGCCGCAGTCGTCCGGGAATGGGGGGTGAAAGACGGATCGTCCGGCCGACGAACCTCGGCGATCCGGTCGCCGTCCCCTGCCTCACCCCTCGATGATCGACCGGATCTTGGTCGCCAGGCCCTCCACTGGGAAGGGCTTGGTGATCATCTGCATGCCGGGGCCGAGATGGCCGTTGCCGAAGGCGGCGTTCTCGGCGTAGCCGGTCATGAACAGCACCTTCAATTGGGGCCGCACCTGCCGGGCCTGGTCGGCGAGCTGGCGGCCGTTCAACCCCGGCAGGCCGACATCGGTCACCAGGAGGTCGATGTGGGCGGCCGATTGCAGCAGGCGCAGGCCCGCCGGCCCGTCGCCGGCCTCCAAGGTGCGGTAGCCGAGCTCGTGCAGCACCTCGATCACCAGGGCCCGCACGGTGGGATCGTCCTCCACCACCAGCACCGTCTCGCCGCGCTCGGCCCGCGGCACCTCGCCCCGTATCTCGGCGGCGGCTTCGACCTCGCCGTGATAGCGCGGCAGGTAGAGCTTGACCGTTGTGCCTTGGCCGGCCTCCGAGTAGATCTTGACGTTGCCCTCCGACTGCTTGGCGAAGCCGTAGATCATCGACAGGCCGAGGCCCGTGCCCTGGCCGAGCGGCTTCGTGGTGAAGAACGGGTCGAAGGCCCGGGCGATCACGTCCGGCGGCATGCCGGTGCCGGTATCGGTCACGCTGATGCAGACGTACTGCCCCGCCCGCACGCCGATGTCGCGGGCGGCATAGGCGTCGTCGAGATGGGCGTTGGCGGTCTCGATGGTGAGGCGCCCGCCCTCCGGCATCGCGTCGCGGGCGTTGATGGCGAGGTTGAGGATCGCGTTCTCGA
>NZ_JBEXZS010000192.1:0-54572 GCF_040593685.1 Methylobacterium sp. EM32
GGCGAGGGCGAGGCGGAGGAGAGCGGGCATGCGGCACAGTCCGGGCGGGGAGCCCCCCGGATCTACGCGCCCGGGTCCCGGGCCGGGAAGGGGCCGGAACGCCACGGGCCCGACGCCTTGACAGAATATGCAATGTTATATTGTTACAAGCATGGAGGTGCCCATGCCCGACGTTCTCCCACAAGCTTCCCGCTCACAGGATTCCCGCCTGCCCGTCACCGTCCTGTCCGGCTTCCTCGGCGCCGGCAAGACGACGCTGCTCAACCACGTGCTGGCCAACCGCGAGGGCCGGCGGGTCGCCGTCATCGTCAACGACATGAGCGAGGTGAACATCGATGCCGACTTGGTCCGGGCCGGCGAGGCCGGCCTGTCGCGCACCGACGAGCGCCTGGTCGAGCTGACCAACGGCTGCATCTGCTGCACCCTGCGCGACGACCTGATGCGAGAGGTGCGCCGCCTCGCCGAGGAGGGACGCTTCGACGCGCTCCTGATCGAGAGCACCGGCATCTCCGAGCCGCTGCCCGTCGCCAGCACCTTCTCGTTCCGCGGCGAGGACGGGCTGTCCCTGTCCGACGTCGCCCGCCTCGACGCGATGGTGACGGTGGTCGACGCCGTGAACCTGCTGCGCGACTACGGTTCGCACGACTTCCTGCGCGACCGCGGCGAGATTGCGGGCGAGGAGGATGCGCGCACCCTGGTCGACCTCCTGGTCGAGCAGATCGAGTTCGCCGACGTGGTGGTGATCAACAAGGCCGACGACGTCGGCCCCGGGCAGCGCGACCTCGTGCGCAAGGTGGTGCGCGGCCTCAACGGCGATGCCCGGATCGTCGAGGCCGGGTTCGGCCGGGTCGCCCTCGACACCGTTCTGGAGACCGGGCTGTTCAGCGAGGAGAAGGCCCAGGCCCATCCGCTCTGGTACAAGGAATTGTACGGCGCCGCCGAGCACGTGCCCGAGACCGAGGAGTACGGGATCGGCTCCTTCGTCTACCGGGCGCGCCGGCCGTTCCACCCGGCGCGCTTCGATGCCTTCACCAAGGCGACTTGGCCCGGGCTGATCCGGGCCAAGGGCCATTTCTGGCTCGCGACCCGGCCGGACTGGGTCGGGGAGCTGTCGCTCGCCGGCGCCGCCGCGCGGGTGGCGCCGCTCGGCCGCTGGTGGGCCGCGGTGCCGCGCTCGCGCTGGCCCGACCATCCCGACTGGCGTGACGTGCTCGCCCGCCACTGGAGCGAGGTGTGGGGCGACCGGCGCCAGGAACTCGTCTTCATCGGCGCCGGGCTCGACGAGGCGGCGATCCGGCAAGCCCTCGATGCCTGCCTCGTCGGACCGGAGGGCGGACCCGTGACGGCGGATAGGACGCTGCCCGATCCCTTTCCGGCTTGGCCTCAGCGCGCGGCCTGAGGTTTCGTCGCGCCCACGCTCGGGGACCGGCGTCCCGTAAGGCGTGGGCCGACCACGCCGCCGGACCGGCAGCCGGCGGCCCGCCGCGACATTTTCTCCGCCGTCTCCCGCTCCCGCAGCCGAAACCTTGATCCCGGCCGGCGCTTGCCGCATCGGCTCTCCCTCCCGGGATCAGGACCTACGCATGGCCTTGCCTCATATGGCTTCGCCTCATCACCCGGTCGCCCGCCGGTGACGCCGCGGGCGTCCACGACCGCGCTGATGCCGCTCGCCGAGGCGCTGGCGGCGCTCGCCGCCCTGGTGCGTCCGGTCGCGGCCGCCGACGCGAGCCCGGCCAATGCGGTCGGCGCCGTGGCGGCGCAGGATGTCGTGGTCGGGGCGGGCCGGCCGGCGGAGCGGCGAGCGCTCCGGGACGGCTGGGCGGTGGCGGCGGCGGCAATCGTCGGCGCCTCGCCCTACGCGCCGGTGCGGCTCGGGCGCCCCCCGGCCTGGGTCGAGGCCGGCGCGGCCCTGCCCGCCGGCACCGACGCGCTGCTGCCGCCCGATTCCCTCGGCGCCGATCCGCGGGAGATCGAGGTGGAGGCCGCGATCGGGGAGGGGACGCGGGCGCCCGGCACCGAGATGCCGCCGGGCACACGGCTGCTCGCTTCGGGCAAGCGGGTGAGCGCGCTATGCGGTCTCGCCCTCGCCGCCGCAGGGTTCGACCGGGTGTCCGTGCGCCGGCCGCGCCTGCGGCTGCTGGCGGCGGCGCCCGACACCCTGTCGCCGCTGCTCGCCGCCTGGATCGCCGCCCGCGGCGGAGTCACCGAGGCGGCGGCGCGACCGGCGGAGGTCGGTGATCTCGCCGCCGCCCTCCTGGCGCCGGGGACCGACGCCGTGATCGTCATCGGCGGCACCGGGCCCGGGCGGAGCGACGCCAGCGCCGCGGCGCTCGCGCGGGCCGGGCGGCTCCACGCCCACGGCATCGCCCTGCGGCCGGGCGAGAGCGCCGGCTTCGGCGAGGCGGCGGGGCGGCCGGTTCTGCTGCTGCCGGGCCGGCCGGACGCGGCCCTCGCCGCCTGGCTGGCGCTGGGCCGGCCGCTGCTGGCGGCGCTCGCCGGGGCCGGTCCCGATGCGACGCTCACGCTCCCCCTCACCCGCAAGGTGGCGTCCGTCATCGGCTTGACCGAGGTGGTGTTCCTGCGTCGCACGATCGCCAGTGCCGAGCCGCTCGGCGGGGCCGAGATCCCGCTCCATCGCTTAGGCCGGGCCGATGCCGCCCTGCTGGTGCCGCCGGCCCACGAGGGCTATCCCGCCGGGACCCCCGTCGAGGTGCTGCCGCTTTGACTGAATTCACCGCCGATTCCTTCCTCGCCCGTCTCGCCGCCGCCTCACGCCAGGAGCAGTTCCTGGCGGTGGTGAGCCGGGACGAGGCGATGGCGCGCTGGCGCGCGGCCGTGCCGCACGCGCCCCTAGCGCCCGAGACGGTTCCGCTGCACGAGGCGCTCGGCCGGGTGCTCGCCGCCGACATCGCCTCGCCGATCGACGTGCCGCCCTTCGACCGCGCCCTGGTGGACGGCTTCGCCCTGCGCAGCGCCGACACGGAAGGGGCGAGCGAGGCGGAGCCGCGCCGCCTCGTCCTGAACGCCGAGATCCTGGCCTGCGGCGTCGCCCCCACGCTCACAGTCGGCCCCGGCACCGCGACGCCGATCGCCACCGGCGGCGTGCTGCCCCGCGGCGCCGACGCGGTGGTGATGATCGAGGCGACCGAGTTCGAGGACGGGCCGGCACCCGGAATCGCCGTGAGCCAGCCGGCGGGGCCGGGCCGGTTCGTCGGCTATGCCGGCGCCGACATGGCCCGCGGCGAGACGGTGTTGCGCGCCGCCACCCTGGTCACCGCCCGCGAGATCGGCATCCTGGCGGCCTGCGGCCTCGCCGAGGTCGCGGTTTTGCGCCGGCCCCGGGTCGCAGTGCTCTCCACCGGCGACGAGCTGGTGGCGCCGGGGTCGAGCCTCGCGCCGGCGACGCTCTACGATTCGAACGGCGCCATCGTGGCGGCGAGCGTGGCCGAGAACGGCGGCGTCGCGGTGCCGGGCGGCATCGTGCCGGACGACGAGGCCGCGCTCGAAGCGGCGCTGAAGCGAGCCCTCGCCGCCTCCGACCTCGTCGTCCTGTCGGGGGGCACCTCGAAGGGGGCGGGCGACGTCTCGCACCGCATCCTGTCGCGGCTCGGCGAGCCCGGCATCCTGGTCCACGGCGTGGCGCTGAAGCCCGGCAAGCCGCTCTGCCTGGCGAAGGCCGGCGACGTGCCGGTGGTGGTGCTGCCGGGCTTCCCGACCTCGGCGATGTTCACCTTCCACGAATTCGTGGTGCCGCTGATCCGCGCCCTCGCCGGCCTGCCGGCCCGGGAGGAGGAGAGCGTGGAGGCGCGCCTGCCGCAGCGCCTGCCCTCCGAGCTCGGCCGCACCGAATACGTGATGGCGGCGCTCTCCCGCGGCAGCGACGGCCTGGTGGCTTTGCCGCTCGCCAAGGGCTCCGGCGCGGTCACGGCCTTCTCGCAGGCCGACGGGTTCTTCGCGGTGCCGGCGACCCAGGCCGGGATCGAGGCGGGCGAAACGGTGCGGGTCTCCCGGATCGGCCGGGCGGCGCGGCCGCCGGACCTGACGATCGTCGGCAGCCACTGCCTCGGCCTCGACCGGCTGGTCGGGCACCTGGCGGGACGCGGCGTCTCGGCCCGCACCCTCTGGGTCGGATCGGCCGGAGGACTCGCCTCCCTGCGCCGGGGGGAATGCGACCTCGCGGCGATGCACCTCCTCGACCCCGAGACCGGGCGCTACAACGCGCCCTACCTCACCCCCGGCCTCGCCCTGGCCCCGGGCTGGCGCCGGCTCCAGGGCGTGGTCTTCCGGAAGGGCGATCGCCGCTTCGAGGGGGCGTCGGCGCAAGACGCGGTGGGCGGGATCCTCGCGGACGATTCGGCCGTGATGGTCAACCGCAACACCGGCGCGGGCACCCGGGCGCTGGTCGAGGGCCTTCTCGACGGCGCCCGTCCCGCCGGCTACTGGAACCAGCCGCGCTCGCACAACGCCGTCGCGGCGGCGGTGGCGCAGGGCCGGGCCGATTGGGGCGTGGCGATCTCGACGGTGGCTGAAGCCTACGGCCTCGGCTTCCTCGCCCTCACCGAGGAGCACTACGACTTCGCCTACCGCGAAAACCGCCGCGACGAGCCAGCCCTGGCGGCGTTCCTCTCCCTCCTCGACGACCAAGCCCTCGCCGCCGCCCTCGCCGGGCTCGGCTTTGCCCGGGCGGGAGCGTGACGATGCGGGTCATCGGGCTCGCCGGCTGGTCGGGGGCGGGCAAGACGACGCTGCTCGTGCGGCTGATCCCGGTGCTCCGGGCCCGGGGCCTGCGCGTGGCGACGCTCAAGCATGCCCACCACGCCTTCGACGTCGACCAGCCGGGCAAGGATTCGTACCGTCACCGCGAGGCCGGCGCCTGCGAGGTGATCGTGTCCTCGAGCCGCCGCACCGTGCAGATCCGCGAGGTCGCGGAGGAGGCGCGCCTTCCCGACCTCCTGCGCCGGCTCGGGCCTTGCGACCTCGCGGTGATCGAGGGCTTCAAGCGCGAGGCGCATCCGAAGCTCGAGGTCTACCGCCACGCCAATGGCCGCCCGCCGCTCCATCCGGACGATGCCCGTATCGTCGCGGTGGCGAGCGACCATCCCTTCCCAGAAGCCGGCCGGCCGGTCGTGCCCCTCGACGCGGTGGAGGCGGTCGCCGATATCGTGCTGGCGCGGTCGGAGCCCCTCGACGCGGTGCTGGAGAGGCTCGAATCCCAGAGGGTCGAATCTCGGAAGGTTGAATCTGATGGCGCAGCTGACTGACGACTGCTTCGCCTTCGGCGGTCCCTTGCTCTCGGTGGACGAGGCCGCCGCCCTCGTGGCCGAGCGGCTGCCGGTGCTCGCCGGGATCGAGACCGTGCCGCTGATCGAGGCCGACGGGCGCATCGCCGGCGCGGACGTCCGCGCCGGCCTCGACCTGCCGCCCTTCGACAATTCCGCCGTCGACGGCTACGCTGTGCGGTTTTCCGACCTCGCGGCCGGGGCCGAGACCGTGCTGCCGGTGCGCGGACGCCTGCCCGCCGGCGCCGCGCCGGGGCGCGATGCGCTGGCGGGCTCCGCGCTGCGGATCTTCACCGGCGCGCCGATGCCGCCGGGGGCCGATACGGTGTTCATGCAGGAGGACGTGCGGCGCGAGGGCGACGCGGTCGCGCTGCCCACGGGCCTCAAACCCGGCGCCAACCGGCGGCGCGCCGGCGAGGACGTGGCGAGCGGCAGCCTCGTGATCCCCGCCGGCCGCCGCCTGACCCCGCCCGACCTGGCGCTCGCCGCCGCCACCGGCCACGCGGCGCTCGCGGTGCGCCGCCGCCTGCGGGTCGCGGTGTTCTCGACCGGCGACGAGCTGGCTGAGCCGGGCGCCCCTTTACGGCCGGGGGCGATCCACGATTCGAACCGCGTGCTGCTCGTCGCGCTCCTGCGCCGCCTCGGCGCCGCGGTGACCGATCTCGGCATCCTGCGCGACGACCCCGCCCTCCTGCCCGGGCGCCTGCGGGCGGCGGCCGACGGCCACGACCTCATCCTCACCTCCGGCGGCGTCTCGACCGGCGAGGAGGACCACGTCAAGGCGGCGGTGGAGGCGGTCGGCCGGCTGGTGTTCTGGCGCCTCGCGATCAAGCCGGGCCGCCCCGTCGCGATGGGTCTCATCGGCGACGCCGCCTTCGTCGGCCTGCCGGGCAACCCGGTCGCGGTCTACGTCACGCTGCTCGTCGTGGTCCGCCCGCTGCTCGCCCGCCTCGGCGGCGGCGTCCTCGACGCCCCGCCGAGCGAGCCCGCCCGCGCCGCCTTCCGCTACGCCAAGAAGGCCGGGCGGCGGGAATACGTCCGCGTCTCCCTGCGGCGGGGCGCCGACGGGGCGGTGGAGGCGGTGAAGTTCCCGCGCGACGGCGCCGGGATCCTGTCCTCGCTCACCGGCAGCGACGGGCTCGCCGAGCTTCCCGAGGCCGTGACGGGGGTGGAGGAGGGGGACCGGGTCGAAGTCTTTCGCCATCCGCTGCTGTGGTGAGACGGACGACCTGCGGATCGTGCCGGATCCGCGACACGATCGCCTGGACGACCAACCGGTCCCATGCTTACGCTTCCGCCTTCAGTGGCGCGTCGGACGCGGGGTCAGGTTCATGGGCATGGGTTCGTTGACGCACCGGCTGGTGACAGGTGCGATGGTGGCGCTCGCGGCGACGTCGGCGCTCGCGGCCGACGAGCCCTCGCGGCTGGACCAGGTCATTGAGCGCAAGGTCCTGAATATCTGCACCACCGGCGATTACCGCCCGTTCTCCTACCGCCCGGACGGCGCCAACGACTTCGTCGGCATCGACATCGATCTCGGCCGCTCGCTCGCCAAGTCGCTCGATGCGGAAGCCGTCTTCGTCCAGACCAAGTGGTCGAACCTGCTCGCCGACTTCAAGGCCAAGTGCGACGTCGCGATGAGCGGCATCTCGGTGACGCTACCGCGCCAGCGCGAGGTCTTCTTCAGCGAGATGTACCTCGTCAACGGGAAGGCGCCGATCGTGCGCTGCGACGAGGTCGCGAAGTACCAGACGACGGAGGCCATCAACCAGCCTTCGACCCGGGTCGTGGTGAATCCCGGCGGGACGAACGAGAAATTCGCCCGCGCCAACCTCGCCAAGGCGCAGATCCAGCTCTTCCCCGACAACCGCGTCATCTGGCAGGAGATCGCGCAAGGCCGCGCCGACGTGATGGTCGCCGAGTCGGTCGAGGTGAAGCTCCAGCAGACGCTGCATCCGGGCCTGTGCGCGGTGAACCCCGACCAGCCGCTGCAATACGGCGAGATGGGCTTCCTGCTGCCGCGCGGCGATGCGGTGTTCAAGGCCTATGTCGACCAGTGGCTGCACCTGACGAAGGCGTCGGGGGAGTTCGAGCGGATCTTCAACGCCAACATGAAGTGAGGGGTGGCGGAGCGTCCGGAGCCGGCAATCGGCCCGGCCGCTCCGCCGATGCCGTCCCGGAAGACGGTCCCCGCCCGCGCCGGAGCCTCTGACGGTCCGGCCCGTGAACCGGATTGAGTCAATCCTTGGCGTCGGGTTGTTCCCCGATCGCCGAAGTATCCAGTTTTCTGCGACCCGCCGGGCCCTGGGTTGACTGAGTCATGCAGTCGTCCCGTCGCCACTCTCTCGCCGGCGGGCAGTCCCGCAGGATCAGGGTCCTTCTGTCCTGCGAGAAGGCGTAGACACACTGCCAGACGTCTTTGGATTCGCCATCGATCGTCAGGTACCGACCGTCCGCGCGCCAGAGCATTTCGTAATCCCAGCCGTCACCTGCGTCGGACGTGATGCCGGTGATCGTTCGGCGCCGATCGAAGCACCAGGTGGATGACGAGACCTGCCACCGCACGCGATCGGGATGCCGTGTTTCACTCTTCCAACATCCATAGAACAAGCGCTTCGGACGATACTGAGACGATATCTCGGACGCGGCGGATCGTACCGGCGAGGCAAGATCGCAAATCGCCAATGCCACTAAAGCAACTGACACAAGCCAGACATTCGGCATTACGATCATCCTGACCTCGCGCAATCTGAGCGCGCCTTGGAGTCCGTGATACCTGTAATCCGTCCCATGATCGATCCTGTCCAGCCGTCCGGCTACTCGGCCCTCCGGCTACTCGGCCCTCCGGCCGATCGCCCGCTCCGCGTTGATTCGTTCCGCCCATCCGCGAGCCGTGTCCTCGCCCTTCAGATCGAGGAGCCGCGCCGCAGCGACGTCGGCGTTCCGGAAATCCGCCCCCGCCACGGTCGCACCCGTCAGGTTCGCCCCTGACAGGTCGGCGCCCATCAGCACCGCGTCGGTGAGGTCGGCGCCGCGCAGGTCGGAATAGTCGAGCCGGGCGCGGCCGAGATCGGCGCCGCGCAGGTTCGCACCCGAGAGGTTCACCGAAGCGAACACCGTGCGCATCAGGCCCATCGACTGGTTCTTGATGTCGGCCCCGCCCTTCAGGCCGGCGAGGTTCGCGCCGCTCAGGTTGGCGTTGCGAAAATCGCCGATCGGGATCGCGCGGCTGAGGTCGGCGCCGCTCAGGTTGGCCTCGCGGGCGGTGATCCCGAACATCCCGGCACCGACGAGCTTGGCGCCGGAGAGGTCTGCCTTGAGGAACCAGGATTGCTCGAGATTGGCCCCGCTGAGGTCGGTGCCGCGCAAGGAAGCCCGGTTCAGGCGGGCGGTGCGCAGGTTGGCGCCCTTGAGATCGAGCCCGGAGAGGTCGAGGCCGGACAGGGCCTTGCCCGAGAGGTCGACCGGCCCGCCCTTCGCGATCAGCGCCTCGATGTCGGCGCGGCTCATCTCGGCCCGGGTCATCGCCGGCGAGGCCATGTCGGCGCCGAGCAGCATGTCCTGCTCGGCGGCGGCCGGGCCCGCCGCCAGGACGGCGAGGGCCAGAGCCAGGGCAAGGCGGCGCATCGTTTCACTCCCGTCGGGGCAGGGCGCCGATCGATCGAGCGCCCGTCTGTTGCCCGCAATAGAGCATCAGGCATTCCCCGGGGCGAGGGCCACCAACGGCCAAAGGCCCGCGCGGGCCGGCCCGGAGGAGCCGACCCGCGCGGGGTCTCGATCAGTGACCGTGCGCCGGCTCACGAGCCGGTGCGTGCTCCCGCGCCGGTGCGGGCTCCGGCGCCTGCACCGCCCCCGCCTCGTTCTCCGCCCGCACCCGGCGGCGCTGGAAGAACCGCATCGCGACGACGAAGAAGACCGGGACCAGGATCACCGCCAGCACGGTGGCGGAGATCATCCCGCCCATCACGCCGGTGCCGATCGCCTGCTGGCTCTTCGAGGCCGCGCCGGTCGCGATGGCGAGCGGCACGACGCCGAAGATGAAGGCGAGCGAGGTCATCACGATCGGCCGGAAGCGCAGGCGCGAGGCCTCGACCGTCGCCGGTACCAGCTTCGTCCCGGGCTTCCACAATTCGCGGGCGAACTCGATGATCAGGATCGCGTTCTTCGCCGACAGGCCGATGATCGTGATGAGGCCGATCTTGAAGTAGACGTCGTTCGGCATCTCGCGGATCAGCACGCCGGCGACCGAGC
This sequence comes from Methylobacterium sp. EM32, assembly GCF_040593685.1. Taxonomy (NCBI): domain Bacteria; kingdom Pseudomonadati; phylum Pseudomonadota; class Alphaproteobacteria; order Hyphomicrobiales; family Methylobacteriaceae; genus Methylobacterium; species Methylobacterium sp. EM32. Next base: position 9,531 of record NZ_JBEXZS010000192.1, read on the forward strand.
CGATCACGCCGAGCGGGATGACCAGCATCACCGCGAGCGGGATCGACCAGCTCTCGTAGAGTGCGGCGAGGCACAGGAACACGATCAGCACCGAGAGGGCCAGCAGCAGGGTCGCCTGCGAGCCGGCCTGCTTCTCCTGCAGCGACTGCCCGGTCCAGGTATAGCCGAAGCCCTTCGGCAGCTGGGTCATCAGCCGCTCCATCTCGGCGATCGCCTCGCCGGAGGTGAAGCCCGCCGCCGGCTCGCCGGTGAAGCGGACCGACTGGTAGCCGTTGAAGCCGATGATCTGGGCCGGGCCGACGCTCCATTTCAGGTCGGCGAAGGACGACATCGGCACCATCGTGCCGAGGTGGTTCTTCACGCTGTAGTTCAGGAGGTCGGTGGCGTTCAGGCGCTGGCCGTCCTCGGCCTGGACGATCACCCGCTGCATCTTGCCCCGGTTGGGGAAGTCGTTGGTATAGACCGAGCCGAGGTTGACCTGGATCGTGTCGTTGATGTCGGCGAACGAGACGCCAAGCGCCGCCGCCTTCTCGCGGTCGATCACCAGTTCCGCCTGCGGCGCGGGCGGCAGGCCCTCGACGTAGACGTTCTTGAGGATCGGGCTCTTGCGGGCGAGGGCCAGCAACTGCTCCTGCGCCGCCATCAGGGCGGCGTAGCCCTTCTGAGCCCGGTCCTGGAGGCGGAAGCTGAAGCCCGAGGCATTGCCGAGGTTGTCGATCGGCGGCGGCTCCAGCGCCTGGATCACCGCGTCGCGGTAGCTCGCCATCGCCTTGTTGGTGCCGACGACCAGGGCCGCGGCCGACTGGTCCTTGCCGCGCTCCGACCAGGGCTTGAGCGTGACGAAGGCCTGCGAGGTCATCTGGCCCTGCCCCGAGAACGAGAAGCCGTTGACGATCGTAACGGTCGCCACGCCCGGCTGGGCCATCAGGTGCTCCTCGGTCTTCTTCACCGCCGCGAGCGTGCGGTTGAACGAGGAGCCCGGCGGGGTCTGGATGTCGACGGTGAAGAAGCCCTGGTCCTCGACCGGCAGGAAGCCCTCGGGCAGGCGCACGAAGGCGTAGGCGACGCCCGCGACCAGGATCAGGTAGACCACCATCATCCGGCCGGACTTGGCGACCGCCCAGGCGACGCCGCGGCCGTAGCGCGCGGTCTCGCGGTCGACGATCCGGTTGAACCAGCCGAAGAAGCCGCGTTTCGCGTGGTGGTGGCCGGGCTCGACGGGCTTCAGCAGCGTGGCGCAGAGGGCCGGGGTGAGCGAGAGCGCCAGGAAGGCCGAGAAGGCGATCGAGGTCACCATCGCGATCGAGAACTGGCGGTAGATGATGCCGACCGAGCCGGGGAAGAACGCCATCGGGATGAACACCGCGACGAGCACCAGCGTGATGCCGATGATCGCGCCGGTGATCTGGCCCATCGCCTTGCGGGTCGCCTCCTTCGGGGAGAGACCCTCCTCGGACATGATCCGCTCGACGTTCTCGACCACCACGATCGCGTCGTCGACCAGGATGCCGATGGCGAGCACCATGCCGAACATGGTGAGCACGTTGATCGAGAACCCGGCGAGCAGCATGATCGTGCAGGTACCGAGCAAGGCGATCGGCACCACGATCGTCGGGATCAGGGTGTAGCGGATGTTCTGCAGGAACAGGAACATCACGATGAACACCAGCACCACCGCCTCGACGAGGGTGTGCAGCACCTTCGAGATCGAGGCCTCGACGGCCGGCGTGATGTCGTAGGGGATGTCCCACTTCACCGTGTCGGGGAAGAACTGGGACAATTCCACCATCTTGGCGCGGATCGCCTTAGCGGTGTCGAGCGCGTTGCCGTCGGGGGCGAGCGTCACCGAGATGCCGGCCGCCGGCCCGCCGTTGAGCCTCGTGGTGAACTTGTAGTCCTCGCCGCCGAGCTCGATCCGGGCGACGTCGCGCAGCCGCACGGTCGAGCCGTCGGGATTGGCCCGCAGCACGATCGCGCCGAATTCCTCCGGCGCCCGCATCTGGCCCTTCACGACGATCGGGAAGTTGACCTTGTGGACCTCCGGGCTCGGCTGGGCGCCGACGGCGCCCGAGGCGATCTGGACGTTCTGGCGCGTGATCGCCTGGGTCACGTCGGAGGCGTTGAGCGACAGGCCGCGCAGCTTGTCGGGATCGATCCAGACCCGGAGCGAGCGCTCGGTCGAGTACAGGGTGGCGCGCCCGACCCCCGGGATGCGGCGGATCTCGTTGATGACGTTGCGGATGAGGAAGTCGCCGAGCGCGACCTCGTCCATCGACCCGTCCTTGGAGACCAGCGTGATGATGTTGAGGGTCGCCGCCGAGGCCTCCTCGACCAGGATGCCCTGCTGGCGTACCTCCGCCGGCAACCGCGCCTCGACGCGCTTGAGGCGGTTCTGCACCTCGACGCCGGCATAGCCCGGATCGGTGCCGGGTTCGAAATTGGCGGTGATCTCGATGACGCCGAACGAGTCGCTCGCCGATTCGAAGCTCTGGATGTTGGCCGCGCCGTTCAGCTCATCCTCGATGAGGCGCGTCGTGCCGGTATAGAGGTCCTCGACCGAGGCGCCTGGGAAGGCGGTCGAGAGGGCGATCGAGGGCGGCGCGATGATCGGGTACTGCGCCACCGGCAGCATCGGGATCGTCAGGACGCCGCCGAGACAGATGAACAGCGCGACGACCCAGGCGAAGATCGGCCGGTCGATGAAGAAGCTTGCCAAGGTGCGGTCCTCCCTCAGCGCTGCTCGGTCGAGGCCGGCTGGGGCGTGTGCCCCGCGCCGGCCGCCGCCACGGTGGTGGTCTCGAACGGCACGGCCGCGACCTTGGTGCCGGCGACGATCTTCTGGAAGCCCTCGGCGACGACCCGGTCGCCGGCCTTCAGCCCCTCGCGGATCACCCACTGGCCCTCGACGACGGGACCGACCTCGACCGGCTGGAGCACCACCTTCTCGCCCTCGCCGACGAGCCAGACCTGGGCGCGGCCGTCGTTGGAGCGGTGCACCGCCTGCTGCGGCACCGCGATGGCGTCGGAATCGATGCCCTGCTTGATCCGGGCGCGCACGTACATGCCGGGGAAGAGCTCGCCGTGCGGGTTCGGCACCACGGCGCGGAGCGTCACCTGGCCGGTGCTCGGATCGGCGGTGACGTCGGAGAACAAGAGCCGGCCGGGCTCGGGATAGAGCGAGCCGTCGTCCATGATCACGCGCACGCTCGCGACGTCGGCCGCGAGGCGGTCGAGCTCGCCGCTGGCGAGGTCCCGGCGCAGCTTGTTCAATTCGCCGACCGACTGGGTGATGTCGACGTAGATCGGGTCGAGCTGCTGGACGGTCGCCAGGTTGCTGGCGCCGCCCTGCTCGACGAGCGCCCCTTCGGTCACGAGCGCCCGGCCGATGCGGCCCGAGATCGGGGCCCGCACGTCCGTGTAGCCGAGGTTGAGCTGGGCGCGGTCGCGGGCCGCCTTGGCGCCGGCGACTTCGGCCTCGGCCTGCTTCTGGCCCGCGAAGGCGGCGTCGTACTGGGCCTGGCTCGCGGTCTGGCGCGAGAGCAGGGTCTCCAGGCGCTCGGCCTGCTGGCGGGCGAGCACGAGGGCGGCCTCGGCCTTGGCGAGCGTCGCCTCGGCGCTGGCGAGATCGGCGCGGAACGGCATCGGGTCGATCTTGTAGAGGACGTCGCCCTCCTTGACCTGGCTGCCCTGCTCGAAGGTGCGCTTGATCACGAGGCCGGCGACGCGGGCGCGCACCTCGGCGATGCGGGTCGGCGCGGCCCGGCCCGGCAGGTCGCGCTCGTAGGGAATCGGCTGGTGCTTGACCGTGACGATCGAGACTTCCGGCGGGGCGGTCGGGGCCGCGGGGGCGGCGGCCTGCTCGGCCGGCTTGCAGGCGGCGAGCCCGAGGAAGAGGGCGGTCGCTCCGAGGAGGATGCGGCGGCGTTGGGTCACGGGCGGTCTTTCCTGCGCGGTTTTCGGGAAGCGGGCGCACCGGCGCCGCGGGGCTTCCCGCGAGGGATTTTGGCAATGGATCCGGGCGAGGGATCGGAAGCGCACGGTGGCGCGCGGCTCGGATCGACCGAATCAGGTGTCGGGACTCTACAGGATCGCGCGCCGGTTCCGCTGCCGGTCGGGCACGCGGCATCGGTCAGCGTCGGAGGCTCGCAGGGTTCCGAGGCGGAGATGTGACGGGCCGTCAGGCCGTCAGACGAGAACCTTGGGCGGGCGCTCGGGCAGGGGGGCGCCGGCCTGGACCAGGGCGCCGAGGCGGCGCGGCGGCAGCAGCGTGGCGGCGGGGTCGGCCGGGCCGTCGGTCGGGCAGGCGAGGGTCGCGCTCGCCGCGCCGCTGTCGTCCGGGCGGGGATTGTCGACGCTGCCCGCCGTCAGGGTGCAGGCCGGGCTCTTGACCCAGTGCGCGTGCAGGCTCGCCATCGGCGAGGCGCCGTGGCCGGCGCGCAGGACCGGCTCCGGACGGCCGCCCGCGGCATCCGCCGCCGACATCGCCAGGAGGGCGAAGCCGAGGCCGAGAAGGGCGGTCGCGCAGAAACGCGCGAGAGATGTCCAGAGACGACCGGTCACGGAGCGAGACAATGGGGGTTCCGACTGCACCGCACAAGGCGCCGCGACATTCTGTCAGAGCCCTGACGGGGCCCGGCCGGGCGGGTGCGGGGACTTGATCCAACCGGCGCGCCGCCGTACCGATTTTTCGAAACAACGACCGGGAGAGAAGCCCATGAGCGCCGCGCGGGACGTCTACATCTGCGATTACGTGCGCACGCCGATCGGCCGCTACGGCGGCGCGCTCGCGAAGGTGCGGGCGGACGACCTCGCGGCCGCGCCACTCGCCGAGCTCGCGCGCCGCAACCCGGCCCTGAAGGAGGCGGTGGAGGAGGTGTTTCTCGGCTGCGCCAACCAGGCCGGCGAGGACAACCGCAACGTCGCCCGGATGGCGCTGCTGCTCGCCGATTACCCCGCGCACGTGCCGGGCCTGACCCTGAACCGGCTCTGCGCCTCGGGCCTGGACGCGGTCGGGGCGGCGGCGCGGGCGATCCGCGCCGGCGACCTCGACCTCGCGGTGGCCGGCGGCGTCGAATCGATGACCCGGGCGCCGTTCGTGATGGGCAAGAGCGAGGGCGCGTTCCAGCGCCAGGCCGAGATCCACGACACCACGATCGGCTGGCGCTTCATCAACCCGGTGCTCAAGCACCAGTACGGCGTCGATTCGATGCCGGAAACCGCCGAGAACGTCGCCGAGGATTACCAGGTCGGCCGCGCCGACCAGGACGCCTTCGCGCTGCGCTCGCAACAGCGCGCCATCCGCGCGCAGGGCGACGGGACCTTCGCCCGGGAAATCGTCGCGGTCGAAATCCCCGACCGCAAGGGCAACCACATCAAGGTCGATCGCGACGAGCACCCGCGGGCCGACACAACCGCCGAGGGCCTCGCCAAGCTGAAACCCTTCGTGAAGAAGGACGGCACGGTGACCGCCGGCAACGCGTCCGGCGTCAACGACGGCGCCGCCGCCCTGGTGCTGGCATCGCGCGAGGCCGCCGAGCGCCACGGCCTCACCCCCATCGCCCGGGTGCTCGGCCTCGCCTCGGCCGGCGTGCCGCCCCGCGTGATGGGCATCGGGCCGATTCCGGCGGTGGAGAAGCTCTGCGCGCGCCTCGGCCTCAAGCCGTCCGATTTCGACGCCGTCGAGCTCAACGAGGCCTTCGCCTCGCAGGCGCTCGCCTGCCTGCGTGGCCTCGGGCTGCCGGACGATGCCGACCACGTGAACCCGCATGGCGGCGCCATCGCGCTCGGCCACCCGCTCGGGATGTCGGGGGCGCGCATCGCCGGCAGCGTCGCGCTCCAGCTCGCCCGGACCGGCGGGCGGCTCGGCCTCGCCACGATGTGCGTCGGCGTCGGCCAGGGCGTAGCCCTGGCGGTCGAGCGCGTTGGCTGAGCAGGCCGCCGCGACGGGGCGCCGCATGGGGGCCCCGCCGCCGCATGACGAAAGGCCGGGGGCGCCGCACGGCGCCCCGCCACGCCGCGGAAAAAGCTGGGGGCGGCAGCCGAAACGCCGCGCTCGTTACGGTCATCCCGCACTGCACCATGGCACGGGCGCCCGGCATGGGGTAAGCAGTCCCTTCTTGCCCGTCCCCTTGTCCGTCCCGAGGAACCGCCTGGACGACGCGCCCGCCCTCCGGCGGGACGATCGCCGGCAGACGATCCCATGACACGCTCCCACCTCATCTCCGGCCCCGCCCTCCCGCCGCCAGGACGAAGCCACTCCTTCCGAAGCCGCCGCTTCGTCCTCCGGTCCCGGTGAGTCTCAAGCGATGCCCAGCAGACAAGGACCGCGCCCGGGCGCGGACGAGCTTCCGGCCGGCGCCTCCCAGGCGGACGATCCGGAATCGGAATTCCTCACCGTCCTCGGCCAGCGCGTCCGCACCATGCGGGCGGTGCGGGCGATGTCGCGCAAGATGCTGTCGCAGACCTCCGGCCTGTCCGAGCGCTACATCGCGCAGCTCGAGGGCGGGCAAGGCAACGTCTCGATCATCCTGCTGCGCCGGGTCGCCCTCGCCATGGGCGTGCGGCTCGAGGACCTGATCGCCGCGGTCGAGAGCCCGCCGGACTGGCCGGTGGTGCGCGACCTCCTGGAGAAGGCCTCGGCGGACCAGATCGCCGAGGCCAAGCGCGCGCTCTCGGGCGCGGCCGCCCCCGGCGACGCCCCGACGCAGCGCGTGGCGCTGATCGGCCTGCGCGGCGCCGGCAAGTCGACCCTCGGGCGGATCCTCGCCGAGCGGATGGGCTGGACCTTCGTCGAGCTCAACCGCGAGATCGAGCGCGAGAACGGCCTGTCGGTCGCCGAGATCTTCGCGATCTACGGCCAGGAGACCTATCGCCGCCTGGAGCAGGGGGCTTTGCGCCGCCTCGCCGAGCGGCCGGGCCCGATGGTGCTGGCGACCGGCGGCGGCATCGTCGCCGAGCCGGTCACCTTCGACCTGCTGCTGTCGTCGTTCTTCACCGTCTGGCTCAAGGCGCGGCCGGAGGAGCACATCCACCGGGTGCGCGAGCAGGCCGCCAAGGGCATCGCCCCGACGCGGATGCCCGACAGCGACAACGCCTTGCGGGAGATCCGCGGCATCCTGATGAGCCGCGAGCCGCTCTACGCCCGGGCCCGGGCGGTGGTCGACACCGCCGACCACACGGTGGCCGAGACCGCCGGCGAGTTGACCGGCCTCGTGGAGAACTACCTCGGCGGGCGGCGCGGCGCCTGAGGCGCCGGCGCCGCCACGGCTTAAAAACACCGAGCGGCGGCGCCGGCACACGTATTCTGGCCGCAAATGAGTCGGCAGGCTCCGGGCCGCAGGATCACGTCGCGATCGAGGAGCACGATGGAGAGTTCGAACCGGGCCGAGAGCTACGCGGCGCGAGAGGACGCGCACGAGGGTGCGGCGGCGCAGGTGGTCGAGGCGGCGCATTTCTCCGCCATCCGCAGCGTCCGCACCGAGGCCGAGGCGCTGCTGACCCTCGCCCGCTCCCTCGACCACGAGCTGAAGGCCGGGTTCGGCGCCGCGGTCGCGGCGATCCACGCCATTCCGGGCCGGGTGATCGTGTCGGGCATCGGCAAGAGCGGCCATATCGGGCGCAAGATCGCCTCGACGCTCGCCTCCACCGGCACCCCGGCCTCGTTCATCCACCCGAGCGAGGCCAGCCACGGCGACCTCGGGATGATCACCCAGCAGGACATCGTCATCGCCCTGTCCTGGTCCGGCGAGACGGCCGAGCTCGGCGACCTGATCAGCTTCTCCAAGCGCTTCGCCGTCACGCTGATCGGCATGACCTCGAACCCGGGCAGCACCCTCGGCCAGGCCGCCGACATCCTGCTGCCGCTGCCGCTCGTCAAGGAAGCCTGCCCGCACAACCTCGCGCCGACCTCGTCGAGCGTGATCCAGCTCGCGCTCGGCGACGCGCTCGCGGTGGCGCTGCTCGAGCGCCGCGGCTTCTCGGCCAGCGACTTCAAGCTGTTCCACCCCGGCGGCAAGCTCGCGGCCCGGCTCAAGACCGTGACCCAGCTGATGCATGCCGGCGAGGAGATGCCGCTGGTGCCCCGGGGCCTGCGCGTTTCGGAGGCACTGATCGCCGTGATGGGCAAGCGCTTCGGCTGCGCCGGCATCGTCGACGAGGCGGGGCGGCTCGTCGGCATGATCACCGACGGCGACGTGCGCCGCCACATGAGCACCGGCGCCGGCCACAGCGACCTCCTCGCCCGCCGGGTCGAGGAGATCATGACGCCGTCGCCGATCACCACCAGCCCTGGCACCTTCGCCAGCGCCGCCCTGGAGCTGATGAACCGCAGCCAGATCACCGCCCTGTTCGCGGTGGAGCGCGGGCGCCCGGTGGGGATCCTGCACATCCACGATATCTTGCGGGCGGGGGTGGTGTAGGGGGCGAACGGCCTTCACCGAAAGATTCTACACCCTCCGTGTCATTCCGGGGCCGCGCAGCGGATCCCGGAATGACACGGAGGGTGTCAACTCCTTGAATTGCTGTCCAACAAACAGCGATGACCAGCCCGGAACCGGTTATCGCGGCAGCAGGCGCGCAAGCGTCTTGACCCCGACCCAGCCCCAGTAGACCCGGTGATGGGCGATGAGCCCGTCGGCGAGGTCGATCATCTCCATCAGGTCGATCTGGTCGCCGTCCGGCGTCCGGCGCGGGCATTCCCACGCCAGCTGCTGCCCCGCGGAGGACGGTTCCCGTGCGGTACCAGCGGCCGAGCCCGTTCTGCGGCGACCGGAAGCCGTCCTCGAAAAAGTCCCGGATCGCCGCCCGGCCGGTGAGGATCCCGCTGCCGCCCTCCGGCCGGGACGCCCAGACCAGCGGGCTCTCGAAGACGGCATCCTCGGCGTAGAGCGCCGTCAGTCCCTCGATGTCGCGGTGCACGACGCTGTCGTGCCACTGCCGATGGATGTGGCGGATGGCGGCGTCCGGGCTCATGGTCGATCCTCTCCGGCACCGGAAATGGGCCGGTGCCGGACGCTAGCCCCGGGGGCGCCGCGGATGCTTCGGTTCCCGCCGAAGCGTCAATACGGCACCCCGCCCCGCCGCTTCTCCCGCAGCGCCTCGGCGTACCAGGTCAGCTCGTCGAGGAACCGCCCGGTCGGGCGCTCCAGCCAGGGCAGGAGGGGCCGGCCCTCCTCGTCGAGCGCCTTGTGCACCTCGGGGATCGGCAGCAGCGAGGGGATGCTCGGGGTGCCGAGCTCGCCCAGCATGGCGCGCAGCTGCATCGCCGCGCGCACGCCGCCGTAGCGGCCGGCGGAGTAGCAGACGATCGCCGAGGGCCGCCAGAAATACTCCTCCAGGAAGTGGTCGAGGGTGTTCGACAGGGCCGGCGGGATGCTATGGTTGTACTCCGCCGAGACGACCACGAAGGCGTCCGACCGGCGCAGGAGCGCCGCCAGCCGCTCCAGGGCGTCGGGCGCCTCGCCCTTCGGGTATTCCTTGTACATCCGCTCCAGAAGCGGCAGGCCGAGCTCGGCCGGATCGACCAGCGGCGCCTCGTGGCCGCGGGAGGCGAGGGCGCCCGCAACGTAGCGGGCGGCGCGCAGCCCGTTGCGCCCCTGGCGCACCGAGCCGAGGATCACCGGGATCACGAGGGTCATGGTGGAACTCCGGACGGATCTGACACCGCCCGGAGCCTACAGCGTCCCGGCAGGATCTCACATCATTCCGAGCATCCGCGGCAGCCACAGGGAAATCGCCGGGACGTAGGTCACGACGACGAGGAACATCAGCATGGTCAGGAGCCAGGGCCAGACCGCGATGGTCAGTTCCGTGATGCCCATGCGGGTGATGCCCGAGGCGACGTAGAGGTTGAGGCCGACCGGCGGGTGGCACATGCCGACCTCCATGTTGACCACGATCAGGATACCGAAATGCACCGGGTCGATGCCGAGCTTGGCGGCGATCGGGAACAGGATCGGCGCCATGATCAGCACGATGGAGGAGGGCTCCATCACGTTGCCGGCGAGGAGCAGCAGCAGGTTGACGATGAGCAGGAACACCACCCAGTTCAGGCCGGCCCCGGTGATCCAGCTCGCCATCTGTTGCGGGATCTGCTCGCTCGTCATCAGGAACGAGAACAAAACCGCGTTGGTGATGATGTAGAGCAGCATCGCGCTCATGTTGGCCGAATCGAGCAGCACCCGCGGCACGTCGCGCCAGGTGAGATCCCGATAGACGAACAGCGCGATCACGAAGGCGTAGACGGCGCTGACGGCCGCAGCCTCGGTCGGGGTGAAGGCGCCGCTATAGATGCCGCCCAGCACCAGCACGATCAGCAGGAGGCCCCAGACCGACTTGCGGAACGCGACCCAGCGCTCGCGCCAGCTCGCCTTCGGCATCCGCGGGTAGCCGAATTTGCGCGCCCGGTACCAGGTGGTGAGGCCGAGCAGAGCCGCCAGCATCAGGCCCGGGATCACGCCGGCGACGAAGAGCGTCGAGATCGAGGCCGAGGAGACCCGCTGGCCGTCGGGCCCGGTCACCACCGCGCCGCTGGTCGCCACCGAGTACATCACCATGACGATCGAGGGCGGGATCAGGATGCCGAGCGCGCCCGAGGTGGTGATGACGCCGGCGCCGAAGCGCTTGGGGAACCCTTGCGCCACCATGGCGGGCAGGATGATCGAGCCGATCGCCACGACGGTGGCCGGGCTCGATCCCGAGATGGCGGCGAACAGCGCGCAAGCCATGACGCCGGCGAGCCCCAGGCCCCCGTGCCAGTGGCCGATCATCGCGGTGGCGAAGTTGATCATCCGCCGGGCGACGCCGCCATGGGTGAGGAAGTTGCCCGACAGGATGAAGAACGGGATCGCCATAATCTCGAAATTCTCGATCCCGGTGAACAGCTTGAGCGCCACCGCCTCGATCGGCACGGTGGTCATGGTGAACAGGAAAGTGAGCACCGACAGGCCGAGCGCGATCGAGATCGGCATGCCGGTGAGCATCAGGGCGATAAGCAGCCCGAAGATGATGGCGGCATTCATCGGGCACGGCCTCCGGTGCGGGCTTCCTGAGCGAGGTCTTGCGCGGCGTGCGGGCTCTCGACCACGCCCTCGACATGGCCCGGATCGTGGTGCGGCAGTTCCCCGGTGCGCCAGAAGCTCCAGGCCACCTGGAGGAAGCGGAAGCACATCAGGAAGGAGCCGAGCGGGATCGCCAGGTAGACGACCCAGCTCGGGATCTCAAGGTCGGGGGTGGTCTGGTCGGTATCGACGAGGCCGTAGACGAAGCGCGCGCCCATCGTGCCGACGATGGCGGTGAACAGCGCGCCGGCGAGAAGGCTGAACAGCACGATCCGGTCGCGCCAGGCGGGCGGCAGCTGGTTCACCGCCACGTCGACGCCGACATGGATGCCGGTGCGCACCCCGTAGGCCGCGCCGAACTTCGCCATCCAGACGAACATGTAGATGCACAGCTCCTGGGCCCAGGAGAGGTGGATCGCGGTGGTGATCGGATAGAGCGCGTCGATGCCGGACGCGTAGCGGTGCACGACGGCGACGAAGATCAGCAGCGTCGCGCCGGCCATCAGGCTCGCGATCAGGATCTCCTCGAGGCGGTCGAGGATGCGCAGGGGGTGCATGGGGTCTCCCGGGACTATTCTTCTCTTGAGCGGGGCGGCGTCAGGATTCCCCACCGCCGGGCCAGGGAAAGCGGATGGTGCGGTCGCGCAGGCCGGCCAGCACCACCTCGACGCCGCCGGACTTCACCATCCATTCGAGGCGGTGGTCGCGGTATTCCCGCCGGCGCCCGCCGGTGGTGTAGAGGTCAGCGGCCTCGGCCATCCGGGCCGCGGCTGCGTCGAATTCCCGGAACGTCTCGGCCACCGCGGGGCGCTCGCGGATCCGCGCGTGCCAGCGGGCGAGGGGGGCTGCCCTCGGCGGGTCCGAGCCCGTAATGCACCGAGCGGTTGACCATCGGGGCCGCCGCCGCGTCGGCCCAGCCGAACCGCTCGCCCCCGAACCAGTCGGCCTCGCCGAGCCGGCCGGTCAGCCAGTCCTGCAAAGTCTTCGTCTGCGCCGCGGCCTCGGCGCGCAGGTGGTCGGCCAGCGCCCCGGTGGCGCGGCGGAACCACAGGATCTCGCCGAACCCCCAGTTCACCGCCTCGTACTGGGTGTCGCAGACCTCCTCGGTCATGCGGGCGAAGGCGCGGGCGGCGGGATCGCGCGGCAGCAGCGGCGGGTCGGGCCAGCGTTCCTCGATGTATTCGAGGATCACGGTCGATTCGAACAGGCTCACCCCGCCATCGATCAGCACCGGCACCTCGGTGCGGGGATTGGCCTTCGCGAACGCACCGTCGCTCCGCCCGGTGCCGAAAGTCTCCGGCACTTCGGCCCTGAAGGCCACGCCCTTCTCGCGCAGGGCGATCTTGACCTTCTGTGCATAGGACGAGAGCGGATGCTCGTAGAGCAGCATGGTGTCGGTTCCCCCCGGACCGTCTCGTTCGTTTGGGGGGAGTGTCGCACGCGCCGGAGGTCCGGGCGAACCCGACGATGGTTGGTGACCGGATAAAAAGATCGGTCCGCGATCCGGGGCTGGCCGATGTTGTGACGGGCGGCATATAACGCGGGCAACCGTTACGCGCCGAGGGTCCATCGCCATGCGCCGCACGATCCGGACCGCCTGCCTGCTCCTCGCCGCCACGCTCGCCCTCCCGGCTGCGGCGGCCGAACCCACGACGGTATTCGCGGCGGCGAGCCTGAAGAACGCCCTCGACGAAGCCGGCAAGGCCTTCACGGCCGAGAGCGGCCTCCCGGTCCGGGCGAGCTACGCCGCCTCCTCGGCGCTGGCGCGCCAGATCGAGCAGGGCGCGCCCGCCGACCTCTTCGCCTCGGCCGACCTCGAATGGATGGACTACCTCGCCGCCCGCAAGCTGATCCGGCCCGGGACCCGGGTGAACCTGCTCGCCAACCGCCTGGTCGTGGTGGCGCCAAAGGACGCGACTGTGTCCGAGGCGGCGTTCACGCCGGAGTGGTTCACCCGGGCGCTCGGGCCCGACGGGCGGCTCGCCACCGGCGAGGTCAGTTCGGTGCCGATCGGCAAATACGCCAAGGCGGCGTTCGAGAAGCTCGGCCTGTGGGCGCAGGTGCAGCCGCGGCTGGCGCAAGCCGACAACGTGCGGGCGGCGCTGGCCCTGGTCTCCCGCGGCGAGGCGCCCCTCGGCGTCGTCTACGAGAGCGACGCCAAGTCGGATCCGGGCGTGAAGGTGGTGGGGGTGTTTCCGGCGGACAGCCATCCGCCGGTGGTCTACCCCTTCGCGGTTACGGCCGAGGCCAAGGGCGAGGGCGGCGCGCGCTTCCTTACCTATCTCCGGAGCAAGGCGGCCCGGAGCTTCTTCGAGGCGCAGGGCTTCACGATGATCGGGGAGGGGGCGTCGCAGTAGGCCGTCCCAGCCGTCTTCACGCCAGCTGGAAGCCGCAGCAGGGCGTCCCGCCCGCCTTCAGGCCAGTTGGAAGCCGAAGGCGAGGGGGTCGCGCTCGTCGACCAGGATGGTGTTGTGCCCGATCACCCGGGCCCAGCCGCCGATGCTCGGGCGGATGGCGGGGCGACCGCCCACCTCGGCGTCGCTCTCGACCCGGCCGTGGAACAGCGTGCCGATGATGCTCTCGTGCACGAAGTCGTCGCCGACGCGCAGTAGGCCCTTGGCGACCCGCTGCGCCATGCGGGCGGAGGTGCCGGTGCCGCAGGGCGAGCGGTCGATGCCTTTGTCGCCGTAGAACACGGCGTTGCGGGCATGGGCCTGCGGGTGCTTCGGACGGTCGGCCCACATCACGTGGCTCAGGCCCTGGATGCGCGGATCCTCCGGATGGACCGGGGCGACCGCCCGCTGCACCGCCTCGCGCACGCGCGGGCTCCAGGTCAGGATGTCGGCGGAACTCATGCCGTCGAGGCCGGCCCAGCCCGGTTGCGGCTCGACGATGGCGTAGAAGTTGCCCCCGTAGGACACGTCGACCGTGAGGGGTCCGAGCCCGGGCACCTCGACCCGGACCTCCGCCGCGTGCAGGTAGCTCGGAATGTTGTAGAGCCGGACCTCTTCGATGAAGCGGCCGTTGCGGCGATACTCCACCTCGACCTTGCCGGCCGGGACCTCGAGCGACAGGCGCCCCTCGACGCGCGGCACGACGAAGCCCTGCTCCAGCGCCACCGTGACGGTGCCGATCGTGCCGTGGCCGCACATCGGCAGGCAGCCCGAGACCTCGATGAACAGCACCCCGAGCTCGCAATCCTCCCGCGACGGCGGATAGAGGATCGAGCCGGACATCGCGTCGTGGCCGCGCGGCTCGAACATCAGGGCCCGGCGCACCCAGTCGTGCTCGGCGACGAAGATCTGCCGCTTCTCGCCCATCGGGACGTTGGGCAGGACCGGCGCCCCGCCGGCGACCACCCGCACCGGGTTGCCGCAGGTATGGGCGTCGACGCAGAGGAAGGTATGCGGGTGCATGGCGGGCAGGGTCTCCGGGAGATCGGGTCCGGATTCGGGGTCCGGGCCCGGACGGCCCTTCGTCGCAGAAATCAGTGCGCCGTCATAGCGCGCACAGCCATCCGGGCGGCTCGCGCGTTGACGGAGGGAAGCCCCGGCGCGCCGGCCACGCACGAGGACCAAAGTCTCATCCCGCCTCCACGCCGGGCCAGATGACGCACAGGGAGAGGCGTGACCCAGGGCAACCCGCGGCCCCCCCGCGACGTTCTCGGCACCATGGCGCGGCCCTCGAACGGGCCCGCGCGGTTGCGGCCGAGAGAGAGGAGGTTGCCGATGATGGACAACATCGTCCAGGGGTTCACCCAGTTCCGCGAGCAGGTGTTTCCGAGCCAGCGCTCGGTCTATCAGCGCCTCGTCCATGACGGCCAGAAGCCGAAGGCGCTGGTGATCTCCTGCGCCGATTCCCGCGTCGTGCCGGAGCTGATCACTCAGGCGGGCCCGGGCGAATTGTTCGTCACCCGCAACGTCGGCAACATCGTGCCGCCCTTCGCCACCATGATGGGCGGCGTGACCGCGGCGGTCGAGTACGCCGTGATGGCGCTCGGCGTCCGGGACATCGTGGTCTGCGGCCACTCGGATTGCGGCGCGATGAAGGGCCTGCTCACCCCGGGCCTCGCCGAGAAGATGCCGAGCGTCGCGGCGTGGCTGCGCCACGGCGAGGCGGCCCGCAAGATCGTCTGCGACGCCTATCCGGACGACATCGACGACAAGCGCCGCCTCCACGCCCTGGCGATGGAGAACGTGCTCGCCCAGCTCAACCACCTGCGCACCCATCCGGCGGTGGCGAGCGCGCTCGCCTCGGGCCAGCTCACCCTGCACGGCTGGCTGTTCGAGATCGAGACCGGGCACCTGCTGGTCTATGACGGCGAGGCTGGGCGCTTCGTGGTCCTGGCCGAGGAGGAGGCGCTGCCGGTGGCCGAGGCCGCGAACGCGCCCCGGCTCGCCGCGGCGGGCCTCGCCACGCCAGAGACCCGGGCGGCCGAGTAATACCGTCGCGCCTTCGAGCAGCTTGTTCGAAGGCGCGAGGCAAGCCCGAACGGGCGTCGGCGCCGATGCGCCGGACGCGTTCGCATCGACGTGTCGAGGCGGACGCGCGAGTGTATGAGGCCGCAGATGGCGGATTGACAGGCGAGGGGCGGCGGGTGAGGACCCCCGGCATGGCCGAGACCCGACCCGACCGCTCCCGCGACGCCGCCTTCGCGTGGATCGCCGCCATCGCCACCCTGGCGACGATCCTCGTCGCGAATGTCGCGCCGGCCCGGGGGCCGGCGCCCCGACCGGCCGTCACGTCGCCGGCCGAGGATCCCGGCTGCCGCGAATGGACCGATTCCTGCCGCGTCTGCACCCGCGGCGCCGACGGGGTGAACTGCTCGACCCCCGGCTTCGCCTGCCAGCGCGAGGCTCTGCGCTGCACTGCCCGCTGAGCCGGCGGAGGGCGGGCCGCGCTCGCGCCACCACCGCAGCCGCCGCGTCCTCCGCCAGGGTGTAGCGGGTCCGGCGGTCCCCGCCCGCTCCCGCCGAGTGCCGCCGCATCGCTGCCATGCCCCGGCCCGCCTTGCGGGTGGGGGCGACCTTCGGCACTGCTCGGGCTCGGTCGGCCTCCCTTCCCGCGCGCCGGCCTTTCGGGATGATCATGGCGAGCAGCGCGAGCGACGGGGCGAGACCCGTCGAGACAGGCCGGGCCGAAACGGGCTGGGCCGGGCCCGGCTTCGTCGAATTCGTGGCCCTGATGGCGCTGATGATGGGCCTGACCGCGGTCACCATCGACAGCTTCCTGCCGGCCTTCCCGGCGATCCAGCGCGACTTCGCGGTCCAGGATCCCAACCGGCTGCAGCTCCTGGTCTACGTCTACATGCTGGGCTTCGGCACCGCCCAGCTCCTCTACGGCCCGGTCTCGGACGGGACCGGGCGGCGCCCGGCCCTGATCGTCGGCATCGGCATCTACCTCGCCGGCAGCGTGCTCGCGATGCTGGCGCCGAGCTTCGAGGTGCTGCTGCTGGCCCGCGCCATCCAGGGCGTCGGGGGCGCGGCGGGCCGCGTGCTCGCGGTGGCGATCGTGCGCGACCGCTACGAGGGCCGCGACATGGCCCGGGTGATGTCGTTCTGCATGATGGTCTTCCTCATCGTGCCGATCCTCGCCCCCTCGATGGGCGGCGCCGTGCTCGTCGTCGGCCACTGGCGCCTGATCTTCGGCATGATGCTGGCGCTCGCCCTCGTCACCCTGGCCTGGTTCGCCACCCGCCTGCCCGAGACCCTGCACCCGGCCTTCCGCCGCCCCGTCTCGGCCCGGGCGATCGGGTCGGGCATCGGCGTCACGGTGCGCACCCGCGCGTCGTTCGGCTACGCGACCGCGCTAGGCCTCACCACCGGCTGCATCATGGGCTATGTCGGCTCGGCGCAGGCGGTCTTCGACACCGGCCTCTACCATCTCGGGCCGCTGTTTCCGGTCGCCTTCGCGCTGATCGCCGGGGCGATGGGCGTCGCGACGCTGATCAACGCGCGCCTGGTGCGCCGGCTCGGCATGCGGCGGTTGGCGCATGCGGGCACGCTCGGGCTGTTCCTCGCCGCCTGCCTCCAGCTCGCGCTGATCCTCGCCTTCGCGGGCACGCCGCCGCTGTGGCTCCTGATCGTCACCCTGGCGGCGTGCCAGTTCCTGATGAGCTTCGCGATGCCGAACTTCAACGCCCTGGCGATGGAGCCGCTCGCGGCGATCGCCGGGACCGCGTCGTCGTTCATCGGCTTCTACACCACGCTGCTCGCGGCGTTCTGCGGCCTCCTCGTCGGCCAGTCCTTCGACGGCACCGTCACCCCGCTCGCTATCGGCTACTTCGCCTTGAGCGGCCTCGCCCTCGCGATGGTGCTGTGGACCGAGCGCGGCCGGCTGTTCGGAAGCGGGGCCCGGTAGAGCCGCCTTAACCGGTCCCGCGCCACCGTCCCGGCATCACTCAGCAGCGTTGCACGAGGCAACGCTGCTTCGTTTCCTGTTCTTGCATCATTTTCGCCGCCGAACCGGTGACCACTTCGGCGAATGATGCATAGGAGGTGGTTCGGGATGGCTGCGCGCAACGACGGAATCCTGCTCGCCGGGCGGCTGCTCCTGGCCTCGTCCCTGCTGCCGGCGGCGATCGGGCGGGCGCTCAACCCCTCGGGCTTCGCCCTGACGCTCGCCGGCACCGGCATGCCCTACCCGAACGCGGTCGCGACCGCCTCGGTGGTGATCGGCCTCTTCGGGCCGCTGCTCCTCGCGCTCGGCCTCGTGCCGCGCCTCGTCGGCCTCGGCCTCGCCCTCCACGCGGTGGTGGCGGGGCTGCTGCTGCACCGGTTCTGGGAGTTCTCCGGCGCCGTCGCCCGGGTCGAGCAGGAGCTGTTCCTGGCCCAGCTCGGCCTCGCCGCCGGCTTCGTGCTCTACGCCGTCACCGGTCCGGGCCACTGGAGCTGGCAGGGCTGGTGGCACGGGGCCGAGCGCGGCGCGATGCCGGCCGCCAAGGCCGCGAAGGAACCTGCCAGGGAGACCGCGGCCAAGCCGCCCCGCAAGCGCGCCGCCGCGCCCCGCGGACCCCGCCCGGCCAAAGCCGCGGCCTGAGGCCGCCCATCAGAGCCCGCGGGCTGAACCCTCGACTTGGAGGTCGGTCGCGTCAGGCCGACATCCGCTGCTCGCCGGCGCGGCGCGGGCTGACGTATCGGCTGGAGACGTCGCAGGCGACCCCGATCAGCCGGGGGCGGCCGTCGGGCGCCGTCACCAGGCTGCCGCGGGCGGAGATCCAGCGCACGTGACCATCGGGGTTGGCGACGCGGTACTGCGCATCGTAGGTGCCCTCGCCGCGCAGGGCCGGTTCGAGGCTGGCGAGGACGGCCGGCAGGTCCTCCGGCAGGATCATCGCCAGGAACTCGTCGAGCGGTCCGCTCGTCTGGCCCATCAGGCTCTCGCCGAATTCCGAGCAGGTGACCTCCCGGGTCGCCGGATCGACGTCCCAGGTCATCATCTCGGCCGCCGCGACGGCGAGGCGCAGCCGCTCCTCGCTGGTGCGCAGGGCCTCGGCGGCGCGGACCTGCTCGTCGATGTCGGCCATGGTGCCGACCCACTCGCGGATCGCCCCCTCGGCGTTCTCGAGCGGCACGGCGCGGCCGAGCATCCAGCGATACTGGCCGTTGCGGTGGCGCACCCGGTAGGTCGCATCGAGCGGGGTTCCGCTCTGGCAGCAGGCCCGCCACAGGGTCTCGACGCCGGCGCGGTCGGCCGGATGCAGGGTGGAGAGCCAGCCGAAGCCCTGGAGCTCGGTGTCGCACAAGCCGGTCCGCGCGCTCAGGCCGAAGGTCTGGATCAGCTGGCCGTCGGGGTTCGAGCGCCATTCCACCGCCGCGCTCGCTTCCACGAGGGCGCGGTAGCGCTGCTCGCTCTCGTGCGCGCCTCCCATCACCGGCGGCGGCGGACCGGCGGGCGCGGGCGATCCCGCGACCGGCACGATCTGCCGGAAGCTCGGCTCGTAGCGGCCCAGCGGCAGGTCGATGCGCACGTCGAGCGGGCAGGCGGGGTCGGCGTAGATCTGCTGCAGCACCTGCCGCAGGCGCCGGGCCTCGACCCGCACGATGGCGTCCGTCGCCGGGTCGAAGCTGGTCGAGCGGCCGAGGGCGTCGGTCGCGATGGTGTAGGATTTCAGCAGGCTGCCGCGCCCGGCCAGGCTCTCGCGCACCACGTAGGCGAGGAAGGCCGAGAGCTGCGGCGATTTCCTCAGCGGCGGCAGGTTCAGCAGGGCGTCGAGGGCAGCGTGGATGTTCTCGGTCCCGATCGCTTCCCGATCCATCGCTCGTACCCACCGTGCCCCGCCACGCGGCCTATCGGGATTCTCCCGCAACGCGTCCGCGCTCCGTTGCGCTGCAATCGAGGGTCAATCGATGATGCGAGCGCTTCCCGCCGGCCGATCCGCCACACCATAAGCTGATAAAGCAGCCATTCGCAGTGTCAAGACGTGAACGGTTCCAAGGTAATGACCTAGGGGCAGCATCGGCCAACTAACTGTCGGCCGTCGACCTGGCGATGACAGGCGACCGGGTTGAATTCGTTTACCACGCCGCCTTCCATGCGGGAGAATAAGAGGAGCGGCACGGCGGAAGTATTGCACGATATTTCCACCGCGGACGTCGCATCGAGATCGCCGCGCGATGGCGGCGGCACCCGGTTCGATCGGCCACGGACCTCAATCGGCCAGCAGCCGCGCCCCGACGACCGCCGCCGCGGCCCGGTTCTGCACCCCGAGGCTGCGCAGGAGCGCCGCCATGTGGACCTTGACGGTGCCCTCGCCGAGCTGGAGCCGCCGGGCGATCTCCTTGTTCGAGCGTCCCTCGACCAGGAGCGCCAGCACGTCGCGCTGGCGCGGCGTCAGGTCGGGGATGCGCGGCTGGCGCCCGTCCTGGCGCCCCTCGGGCCGCCAGTCCGGCCGGCCGTCGAAGGCGGGGCTGCGCGCCTCCAAAGCCGGGCGCGGGCCGGCGCCGTCGAGCACCGCCAGGGAGGCCGGCACGAAGATCTGCCCGTCGAGGATCATGCCCACCGCCCGGGTCAGCTCGGCCGAGCCGATGCCCTTCGGCACGTAGCCGTGGACGCCGACCTCGAGGGCGGTGAGGATCTTGTTGCGCTCGGTCGAGGCCGAGACCACCGCCACCTTCACCGCCGGGAAGCACTCGCGCACCGCGCTCAGGCTCCCGGGCCCCTCCATGCCGGGCATCGCGAGGTCGAACAGCGCCAGGGTCACGGCCCCCCGGCGCGTCGAGAGCTGGTCGAGGGCGGCGTCGAGGGACCCGGTCTCGACGACCTCGGCGAAGCCGAAGCTGCGGGTGAGGATCGCCACCACGGCGAGGCGGAAGAAATCGTCGTCATCCGCGATCAGGGCGACTGGCGGAGTCGGTTGGGTCATACCGTGGCGTCTCTGGAAACGGTCCGTGCGGCAATCATCCTAGAGCAAGTTGGGGGCGCGTGGGTACCCTCCCGGCACGGAACAACTGGCAATATCAACGACCTATCGCACGGTCCGCCCCGAGCTGCGAGTTGCGGCAAGATGATGCCGGAGTTCCGACGGCGGTCTCCCGCACGCGGGAGGGCGGGGAAGGGCCAGGGCCGCGGCCTGCGGCGCGTCACCGCATCGTCGTCCGAGGATTCTACGCTGAGGGATGCATGCGCCGAGACCGGAGTCGAGGCAAGGATCGAGCAGGGAGGGGGGAGCGCGATGCGCAGGCCGGCATCGTCGAGCAGCCGACGAGCGAGCGGGAGCGGAGGATGGCGCGCGGCCGTCCGACGGCTCCGCGCGGGGCGCGCGACCGCCGGCATCGTCGCCTGCTTCATCGCGTTCCCGGCACCCGCCGCCGCGGCGGAGCGTACCCGGCTCGTCACCTACACCGCCCTCGAGCCCGAGCAGCTCGACCCGATCCGCCGGGCGATCGAGGCGGCGGTACCGGAGGTCGAGATCGCCTGGCAGCGTGCCTCGACCGGCATCATCACCGACCGCGTGCTCGCCGAGCGTGCGGCGCCGCAGGCCGACCTCCTCCTCGGCCTCGCGGCCACCAGCCTGCTGCAATTCGAGGCCGCCGGCCTCCTCGATCCCTACCGGCCCGCCGGGGTCGAGGCGCTGCGGCCGTTCTTCCGCGACCCGAACCCGCCCTACAGCTGGACCGGCATGGACGCCTATCTGGGCGTCATCTGCTTCAACACCGAGGTGGCGGGCCGGGACCGGATCACGCGGCCGAGCTTCTGGCGCGACCTGCTCGGCCCGGCCCTGAAGGGGCGGATCGTGATGCCGGACCCGGCGGCCTCCGGCACCGGCTACCTCCTGGTCGCGGGCTGGCTCCAGACCCTCGGGGAGGAGGCCGGCTGGGCCTACATGGACGCGCTGAACGAGAACGTCTCCGCCTACCTGCCGAGCGGCTCGGGCCCGTGCGAGGAGACCGCCGCGGGGCGCGCCGCCGCCGGCCTCTCCCTCGACATGCGGGCCGCCGCCGAGAAGGCGGCGGGCGCCCCCCTCGACATCGTGGTGCCGGTCGACGGCACCGGCTGGGAGGCGGAGGGCTTCGCGGTCGTGGCCGGCCGGCCGCACCTGGCGCTCGCCCGGCGGGTGGCGGACTGGGCGGCGAGCCGCGAGGCCAACACGCTCTACGCCCGCAGCTTCGCCATCGTGGCCTATCCGGGCGTCTCCAGCCCGGGCCCGCTCTACCCGCCCCATGCCGAGGCGCGGATGATCCGCAACGACCTCGAGTGGATGGCCCGCAACCGACCCCGCATCCTGGCCGAGTGGCGCCGCCGCTACGGCGCCAAGATTCGCCGGCCCTGACCCGCCGGCGCTGATCGGCTCTCGCCGGCCGGCGAGGGCGGATCCGGCGCCCCGGTCACCTTTCCTTTTCCGCTCCGCCGTAGCAGACCCCTCGGGTGGCGGATCTCCCCTCGCGGGGCCGCGAGCAGGGAAACGGATGTATCACGCGGGCAAGGACGGCTGGCTCTTCCTCACCGGGGGCACCAACGAGGTCGCGGACCAGTACCGGCGGATCCGCCCGATGGACCGGGTGCTGCGCTTGTGGCGCCGGCAGATCCACCGGCGCATCCGCCGCGGCCAGGGCCTCGGCAGCCGCTACCTGCACCTGGTGGTGCCCGAGAAGCTCAGCATCTACGAGGACCGCTTCGACGGGCTGACCCTCGACCCGCGCCTCGGGCCGGCCCGCCGCCTCGGCACCCTGATGCGCTGGTCCTGGCCGGGGCGCCGGGCCTGGATCGATCTCGTCGGGCCGATGCGGGCCCGGCGGGACGAGACTCTGCACTACCGGACCGACACGCACTGGAACATCCACGGCTGCCTGCTCGCCTACCGGCTGGTCTGCCGGACCTGCGGCGCCACCCCGCGCACCGACTTCCTGGCCCGGCCGTTCCACGAATTCGACGCCGTGCTCGACATCGGCAACAAGCTCGACGCGCCGCCCCTCGAGACCGTGCGCAACTACCAGCTCTTCCGCGATGCCGAGCGGGTCGGCGGCGGCCGCCTCATCGACGCCTACGCCGCCGCCGGCCGCCTCGGCGAGCTGCATAGCGGCGCCCACGCGATCTACCGCAACGCCTCCCCGGAGGCCGATCCCCGCACCCTGGTGCTGTTCGGCGATTCCTGCGCCAACTTCTCACCCAACGGCCTGACCGCGATGCTGGCCGAGACCTTTCGCGAGGTCCACTTCATCTGGTCGTCGAACCTCGACTGGGGCTACGTCGAGCGGATCCTGCCCGACCTCGTGCTCTGCGAGCAGGTCGAGCGCTTCCTGCCGCGGGTGCCGGAGGACGATTTCGACCTTGCTTCCGCCGAGGCGGAGCGGCTGGCGGCTCTGGGGGGCTCAGCATAGATCACGGAAGCCCACGGCGATCCGCTGGCCTCGCCTGTACGCCGACGCGGCGCCGTACCAGGATGGCTTCGACGATAGCCCGCCGGTCGGTGACCCTGCGCCGTCGAAGAGATCTTGCGTGCCAAGCAGGCCATCGCGACCGCGAATGCAATCCTCTTTCCCGGACTTCCTTCCACTTCGTTCAAGTCGTCCGGGAAAGGGGCCGAGCTTGGACGAAGCGATGGATCCACCGGTAGGCCACCGTCCCGCATCGTGCCCGGACGCAAGGAGTTCACCACCTTCCGGCTTGACGAGAAACTTGCATATGCCACTAATTGCGCAGCGCCGGACCCGCCGGCCGCGCTGACCTGAACGAGGAGTGCCGCCCGATGGACGCGCGCACCCACCGCCTGCTCCACGCCCCGATCGGGCCGACGCTCCTGCGCCTCGCCGCACCGAACGTCGTCGTGATGCTGGTCCAGGCCCTGGTCGGGCTGATCGAGACCGCGTTCGTCGCCGGGCTCGGCACCGACGCGCTCGCCGGCATGGCGCTGGTCTTTCCCGTGCTGATGCTCGTGCAGATGATCTCCGCCGGCGCCATGGGCGGCGGCATCCTGTCGGCGGTGGCTCGCGCGCTCGGGGCCGGGCGGCGGGCGGAGGCCGACCGGCTGCCGTGGTACGCCGCCGCCATCGCCATCGTCCTCGGCCTCCTCACGACGGTTCTCGACCTCGCCTTCGGGCCGTCGCTCTACCGGGCGATGGGGGGCGAGGGCGCCTCGCTCCAGGCGGCCACGACCTATGGCGGCGTGGTCTTCTGCGGCGCGGTGCTGGTCTGGCTGTTCAACGCGCTCGCGGCGGTGATCCGCGGCACCGGCAACATGGCGCTGCCGGCGATCGTCATCAGCGTCGGCGCCGCCGTGCTGGTACCGCTCTCTCCCGCCCTCATCTACGGAGTCGGGCCGGTGCCCGGCCTCGGCATCGTCGGCGGCGGCGTCGCGGTGCTGGCCTATTACGCCGCCGGCTCGGTGGTGTTCGCCCATCACCTCTGGGCCGGGCGCGGCCTGCTGCGCCCCGCTCCCCGGCCGCCGCGCCTCGCCTGGGCGCCCCTGCGCGACATCCTGCGGATCGGCGCCGTCTCGTCGATCGTCAGCGCCACCACCAACGTCACCATCGCCGCCGCCACCGCCTTCGCGGGGGCCGCCGGGCCGGCGGCGGTGGCGGGCTACGGCACGGGAGCGCGGCTCGAATACCTGCTGGTGCCCCTGGTCTTCGGCCTCGGCGCGCCGATCGGCGCGATGGTCGGCACCTGCATCGGCGCCGGCGACCGGGCCCGCGCCCTCAAGGTGGCCTGGACCGGGGCGGCGATCGCCGGGGCGCTGACGGAGGCCATCGGCCTGGCCGCCGCCGTCTGGCCGCTGCCGTTCCTGGGCCTGTTCGGCCACGACCCGCAGATGCTCGCCACCGGCAGCCGCTACCTCCACCTCGTCGGGCCGTTCTACGGATTTTCCGGCATCGGGCTCGCCCTCTACTTCGCCTCGCAGGGCGCCGGCCGGGTCGGCTGGCCGCTCGTGGCAGGGCTCGCCCGCATGGCGGTGTCGATCGGCGGCGGCGTCCTGGCCTTGCACCTTGGCCTTGGGCTCGACGGGGTCTTCCTTGCGCTTGGACTAGGGCTCGCCGCCCTCGGGCTCATCAATGCCGGGGCGGTCGCCGCCGGGGCGTGGTTTCGCGGGGAGCGGGCGCCGACGCCCGTCCTCGCCGCAGCGGGAGGGGAGTAGGATGACGCGGGAGCTGTTCCTCGACGATCTGGTGCCGGGCCAGGTCTACCGCTCGGGCGAGACGACCGTGACCGAGGCCGACATCGTCCGCTTCGCCAAGGACTTCGACCCGCAGCCCTTCCACCTCGACGCCGAGCGGGCCAGGGCAACCTTCTTTAACGGCCTCGCGGCGAGTGGCTGGCACACCGCGTCGCTCACCATGCGGCTCCTTGTCGACGGCGAGATGCGGCTCGCCGGCGGCATCATCGGGGCCGGCATGGACGAGCTGCGCTGGCCCAAGCCCCTGCGCCCGGGCGACACGATCCGGCTCGAGAGCGAGGTGATCGAGGTGCGCCCCTCACGCTCGCGGCCGAGCCAGGGCCTGGCGAAGGTGCGCACCACGACGTTGAACCAGCACGGCGAGGCGGTGCAGGTGCTGGTGGCGAATTTGCTGGTGGTGCGGCGGCCGGAGGGGTGAGGAACTGACCGGATCGTTCGCCGGTCGCTTTTCCCGACGATCGTGCCATCCTCCGCGTCATTCCGGGGCCGCGCAGCGGAGCCCGGAATCCAGAACCGCAGGTGCTCCCGAAAAGAGCGGAGCGCTCTCAGCTTCGTTCTGTGCCACCTGAGTGTCTGGATCCCGGGCTCTCGCCTTCGGCGAGCCCCGGGATGACCCTGTGAGGTGGGGACGTTGCGTCGATTCTCGACCTACTCGATGCCGGATAAATCTTCGCGACGGATCAGCCCGCCACCCGCACCCGCGCCGGATTGCCGACCGCGACGCCCCCCGCCGGCACGTCGCGGGTGACCACGCTGCCCGCCCCGATGATCGCGTCGTCGCCGATCGTCACGCCCGGCAGGATCATCGCGCCGCCGCCGATCCAGACATTCGCCCCGATCACGACCGGCCGGCCGAATTCGAGCATCTGCTTGCGCTTCGCCGGATCGCGGGGGTGGTCGGCGGTGAGGATCTGCACGCCCGGCCCGATCTGCGTCATGTCGCCGATCGTCACCTGCACCACGTCGAGGATGCAGCAGTTGAAGTTGAGGAAGACACCGCGGCCGAGGCTGATGTTGTAGCCGTAATCGCAGAAGAAGGGCGGGCGGATGTTGCAGCCCTCGCCGACCCGAGCGAAAGCCTCCGCCATCAGCGCCTGCCGCTCCGGCTGGCTCAACGTATTGCTGGCGTTGTAGCGATCCATCCATTCCGAGATGCGCCGGTTGTCGGCCGCGAGCTCCGGATCGTCGGCGATATAGAGCTCGCCGGCGAGCATCTTCTGCTTCTGGCTCGTCATGGTCCCTCGCTGTCGGTTGGCTTTCGGCCGCGATGCGTACATATGTACATATCGCCGCCGAAAGCCAGCCCGCTCGTGAGACCCGCTTGCCCGCCCCGACCCGCCGCTACGATCCCGACCGCCGCGCCCGCATCCTGCGGGCGGCCCTCGACACGATCGCCATGCACGGCGTCGCCGGCACCACCCACCGGCGGATCGCCGCAGCGGCCGATGTGCCGCTCGGCTCGATGACCTACCATTTCGCGAGCCTCGACGATCTCCTGACCGAGGCCTTCACCCTGCTCGCCGACGACGTGTCGGCCCGGTTCACCGAGCGGCTGGCGGCAGCCGGAACCCGTGCGGAGGCCTGCGAGGCCGTCGTCGACCTCGTCGTCGACGACGGCTGGGCCACGCCCCGCAACCTGCTCCTGAGCTACGAGCTCTACGCCTACGCCGCCCGGGTTCCGGCCCTCAGACGCGTGATGCAGGGCTGGATGGGCAAGAGCCGCGCGGCCCTGGAGCAGCATTTTTCGCCCGCGACCGCGCGGGTCCTCGACGCGATGATCGAGGGCCTGTCGATCCACCGCTCGGTCGATCTCGCGCCGGCCGGCCGCGACGAGGTCCGGGCGATCGTCACCCGCCTGACCGCGCCCCCGCTTCCTTGAAAAGCGGGCGCCCGCCCCGCATATCCGCCCGCGACGATTTGTTCCCAACGGAGAACCGACACGTGAGCGAGACTGTGGAGCGGCATTCGTTCGGCGCCGAGGTCGGGCGCCTCCTGGACCTCGTGGTCCACGCCCTCTACTCCGAGCGCGAGATTTTTCTCCGCGAGCTCGTCGCCAACGCCGCCGACGCGGTCGACCGGCGCCGGTTCGGGGCGCTGACCGATTCCGCCCTGGCGCTGCCGGCGGACGCCAAGGTGCGGATCAACCCCGACAAGGCGGCCCGGACCCTGACCATCTCGGATCCCGGGATCGGCATGGGCAAGGACGAGCTGGCGCAGAATCTCGGCACCATCGCGCGCTCCGGCACCCGGGCCTTCAGCCAGTCGCTCGCCGACGCCAAGCCCGAGGAGCGCCCGAGCCTGATCGGCCAGTTCGGCGTCGGCTTCTACTCCGCCTTCATGGTGGCGGACCGGGTCGAGGTCACCTCGCGCAAGGCCGGCTCGGACGAGGCCTGGACCTGGGCGTCGGAGGGGCAGGGCGAGTACACCCTGGCGCCCGCCACGCGCGCTGAGCCCGGGACCGACATCGTGCTCCACATGAAGGCCGATGCCGAGGAGTATCTCGAGCCGCTGCGCCTCGAGACCATCGTGCGCAAGTGGGCCGACCACATCACCGTGCCGGTGACGCTCCTGCGCGACGGCGAGGAGGTGCCAGGCACCAAGGGCACGGCGCTTTGGCGCAAGCCGAAGTCCGAGGTGACCGAGGAGGAGTACACCGAGTTCTACCGCCAGGTCGCGCACGCCTTCGACAAGCCCTGGGCGACCCTGCACTGGCGGGCGGAAGGCCAGCTCGAGTTTACCGCCCTCTTGTTCGTCCCGGGCATGAAGCCCTTCATGGCGGTCGAGGAGGAGCGCGAGAGCAAGGTGCGCCTGCACGTGCGCCGGATGTTCATCACCGACGAGGCCGGGCTGCTGCCGTCCTGGCTGCGCTTCGTCAAGGGCGTGGTCGACACCGAGGACCTGCCGCTCAACGTCTCGCGCGAGATGCTGCAGGCCACGCCGGTGCTGGCCCGCATCCGCCGCGCGGTGACCGGCAAGGTGCTCTCGGAGCTGAAGACCCGCGCGAAGGACGCGGAGAGCTACGCCACCTTCTGGCAGGCCTTCGGGCCGGTGCTGAAGGAGGGCCTGTGGGAGGATGCCGAGCACCGCCAGGACATCGCCAGCCTGCTGCGCTTCCGCTCCTCGACGGTCGAGGGCTGGACCTCGCTCGCCGACTACGTCTCGCGGATGAAGCCGAACCAGGAGGCGATCTACATCCTGGTCGGCGACGACACCGAGGCGCTGAAGCGCTCGGCCCAGATCGAAGGCTTCTCCGCCCGCGGCCTCGAGGTGCTGCTGCTCTCCGACCACGTCGACGCGTTCTGGCCCGAGCGGATGGACACGTTCGAGGGCAAGCCGATCCGCAGCATCACGCAAGGGGGCGACGACCTCTCGGCCTTCGAGCCGGAGGTCGCCGAGGGCGACGCCCCGGCCGACCTCGCCGAGCTGCTGCCGAAGCTGAAGGAGGCGCTCAAGGACGACGTCTCCGACGTCAAGGCGAGCCATCGCCTCGTCGACAGCGCGGTCCTGCTCTCGGCTCCGGCCTTCGGGCCCGACCTGCAGATGCAGCGCCTCCTGCGCCGCGCCGGCCGCGGCGCCGGCGGCATGGGCGGCCAGCCGGTGCTGGAGCTGAACCCGCGCCACAAGCTGATCCGCCGCATCGCCGAGCGGGCGGCGGCGGGCGAGGATGTGGGGGAGGCGGCCCAGACACTGGTCGACCTCGCCCATGTCCAGGGCGGCGACCCGCCGCGCGACCCGGTCGCCTTCGCCCGGCGGGTGGCGGCGGCTCTGGCGCAGGGCTGAGACCGGCCGATTGCGAAGTGGGAGGAGGTGGGGAGCCTCCTCTCTCGGAATTCGGGTGATTGAGACTCTGAAGGAATCCAAACCAACAGGGTCATTCCGGGGCCGCGCAGCGGAGCCCGGAATCCAGAACCGCGGATGGTTCAGAATAAATCTTGGACCGTCCCGCCTTCTTCTGGACCACTTGAGTTTCTGGATTCCGGGCTCCGCTGCGCGGCCCCGGAATGACCCTGTGTGTTTCAATAGCGTTGAAATAGAATGAAGGAGTTGCTGATCTAAACCCAGGCAACGGCTTCTCCTCTCGCACGACACACGGCCGTGGCGTGAGACTCGCCGAATCGTCTCTCCTACCTGCGACCTCCTCCCACCCCGACCCGATCGCCCTGGCCTATTGGGGCATTCCGGCATCCGGTCGAAGCGGCTATCCTTCGCTTGCAAGTACTGCCTGGACACCGTTCCCACCAGGATAGCCCGGTCACCATGACCGGATGCATCCCGGACGGCAGGAGATGCATCCGCACCAGCATTGTCCCCGACTAGCCCGTCCACGAGCGGGACGAGGGGAGCCCCCACCTTCTGGTATGGTGTCTTCCGCAAAGGAATTCCGAACAACCGCCAGCGAGGAACCCCGATGAGCTTCACTCTCGTCCAGCAAGCCACGCCGCGCCTGCACCGCTCCGAGCTGGCGGTGCCGGGCTCGAACCCGACCTTCATGGAGAAGTCGGCGAAATCCGCCGCCGACGTCATCTTCCTCGACCTCGAGGACGCGGTCGCGCCCGACGACAAGGAGCAGGCGCGCAAGAACATCGTCCAGGCCCTCAACGACATCGATTGGGGGGACAGGACGATGATGATCCGCATCAACGGCCTCGACACCCACTACATGTATCGCGACGTGATCGACATCGTGGAGGCCTGCCCGCGCCTCGACATGATCCTGATCCCGAAGGTCGGCGTACCGCAGGACGTCTACGCCATCGACGTGCTGGTGACGCAGATCGAGCAGGCGAAGCGCCGCGAGAAGACGATCGGCTTCGAGGTGCTGATCGAGACGGCGCTCGGCATGGCCAATGTCGAGGCGATCGCCCAATCCTCGAAGCGCCTGGAGGCGATGTCCTTCGGCGTCGCCGACTACGCCGCCTCCTTGCGCGCCCGCTCGACCGTGATCGGCGGGGTGAATCCGGATTATTCCGTCCTGACCGACAAGGACGAGGCCGGCGGGCGCCAGACCCACTGGCAGGATCCCTGGCTGTTCGCCCAGAACCGGATGCTGGTCGCCTGCCGCGCCTACGGGTTGCGGCCGATCGACGGGCCGTTCGGCGATTTCTCCGATCCGGACGGCTACCGCTCGGCGGCGCGGCGCTGCGCGGCCCTCGGCTTCGAGGGCAAATGGGCGATCCACCCCTCGCAGATCGACCTCGCCAACGAGGTCTTCACCCCGAGCGAGGCCGAGGTGAACAAGGCGCGGCGGATCCTCGCGGCGATGGAGGAGGCGGCCAAGGCCGGCCGCGGCGCCGTCTCCCTCGATGGGCGGCTCATCGACATCGCGTCGATCCGCATGGCCGAGGCGCTGATCGGCAAGGCCGACGCCATGGCCCGCGCCTGAGAGGTTCCTCCGGCGGCATCGATCGCATGCCGCCGACCGATATCGCTCGACGCCGTCCCGGGGCTCGCCGTCGGGGAGAACCTGGGATGACGGGGAGGGTGTGATGGCCCGCGTTGGCGGGACGGCAGGCCTGCCCGCCGCGCAGAAACGACGCACGGTCCTCGCATACTGCAGAAACAGTCCAATGTCATACGCCTGAAGCATGCTGGTCCGGTCGACCGCCTCGGCGGCTTCGGACATCTGTCTTAGGGCCGGCTCCGGACTTGTGGAAGCGCGCGACCGATGAGATCAGAACAGGGCGCTGGACCAAGGAAGCGCCGGCGCGGTGGATGGCTGCTGGCCCTCGTGATCGTGGCCGGCGCCGGCGGCGCCTATGCGTGGCAGAGCCGCCAGCACGCCGAGAGCGCGAAGCCCGCCGCGCGGGCGCCGGCCGCGGTGCCGGTGACCGTCGTGCAGGTCGAGCAGGGCCCGTTCGCGGTGGTGCTCGGCAGCCTCGGCACGGTGCAGGCCTACAACACCGTTCAGGTGCGCAGCCGGGTCGACGGCGAGATCCTGAAGATCGGCTTTCGCGAGGGCCAGGTGGTCAAGAAGGGTGACCTGCTGGCCCAGGTCGATCCGCGCCAGTACCAGGCCGCCCTCGACCAGGCCAAGGCCAAGAAGGCCCAGGACGAGGCCAACGTGAAGAACGCCAAGGCGGATCTCGAGCGCTACACCAAGCTCGGCGACTACGCCTCGCGCCAGCAGACCGACACGCAGGCCGCCACGGTGAACCAGCTCACCGCCCAGATCGCCGCCGACCAAGCGGCGATCGACAACGCGGCGACGCAACTCTCCTACGCGACGATCCAGGCGCCGATCGACGGCGTCACGGGCTTCCGCCAGATCGACGTCGGCAACATCGTCAACGCCGCGCAACAGACCGCGATCGTCACCATCACCCAGGTCGAGCCGATCTTCGTGGTCTACACCGCGCCCGAGGAGCAGCTGCGCGAGGTGACGAAGGCGCTCGCCGCCGGCCCGGTACCGGTCGAGGCCTGGAGCACCGACGGAATGACCCGGCTGTCGGAGGGCCGCCTCGATCTCGTCAACAACCAGGTCGACACCGCCACCGGCACGGTGCGGCTCAAGGCCTCCTTCGCCAACAAGGACCACGCCCTGTGGCCGGGCCTGTCGGTCTCGACGAAGATGCGCACGGGCACGATCCCCGACGCCATCACGGTGCCCGACGACGCGGTGCAGCACGGGCCGAAGGGGCTCTACGCCTTCGTGGTCGACGACCAGAAAAAGGCCCACATGCAGCCGATCAGCGTCGGCCGCTCCACCGACGGCCGCACCCGGGTGACGAAGGGGCTGACTCCCGGCCAGACCGTGATCTGGCGCGGCCAGTCGCGGGTGCAGGAGGGAGCATTGGTCGCCGAGGCCAAGCCGGCGGCAGCCGAGGGCAAGCCGGCAGCCCAGGAAGCGCGCCAAGCGGACAACGCCGCCCTGGCCTCGAGCGAGGCGCGCTGACATGCAGTTCGGATCCGGACAGGAGAATGCCGCACGGACCGGCATCTCCGGCACCTTCATCCGCTTTCCCGTCGCGACCTCGCTCATCATGGCGGGGATCCTGTTCATCGGCATCGTCGCCTACCCGCTGCTCGGCGTGGCGCCGCTGCCGCAGGTCGACTTCCCGACGATCCAGGTGACGGCGCAGCTGCCCGGCGGCAGCCCTGAGACGATGGCGTCGTCCGTGGCCCAGCCGCTGGAGCGCCAGTTCGCCCAGATTCCCGGCGTCAGCCAAATGACCTCGACGAGCGCGCTCGGCATCTCGTCGATCACGGTGCAGTTCGACCTCAACCGCAACATCGACGCGGCGTCGAACGACATTCAGGCGGCGATCAACGCCGCCGGCGGGCAACTCCCGAAGACGCTGCCGAGCCCGCCGACCTACCGCAAGGTGAACCCGGCCGATTCGCCGATCCTGCTGCTCTCGGTCACCTCCGACACCCTGCCGCTGATCGAGGTCGACGACGCCGCCGACGTGCAATTGGCGCAGCGCATCAGCCAGGTCTCGGGCGTCGGCCAGGTGCTGATCGGCGGCCAGCAGAAACCGGCGGTGCGGGTGCAGATCGACCCCGCGAAGCTCGTCGCCAAGGACCTGTCGCTCGAGGACGTGCGCACCCAGCTCTCGATCACCACGGTGAACAGCCCGAAGGGCAGCTTCGACGGGGCGACCCGCAGCTACACCGTCTACGCCAACGACCAGCTGACGCTCGCCAAGGACTGGAACGACGTCATCATCGCCTACCGCAACGGCGCGCCGTTGCGGGTGCGCGACATCGGCACGGCGGTGGCGGGGCCGGAGGACACCAAGCAGGCGGCCTGGGCCAACGGCCAGCGCGGCGTGTTCCTGGTGATCTTCAAGCAGCCCGGCGCGAATGTCATCGACACGGTGGACCGGATCAAGGCCGAGCTGCCGCGCATCACCGCCTCGCTGCCGGCGGGCGTGAAGGTCCAGACGCTCAGCGACCGCACCCAGACCATCCGCGCTTCGGTCGAGGACGTGCAGTTCACGCTGCTCATCACCATCGCGCTGGTGGTGGCGGTGATCTTCGTCTTCCTGCGCTCGGTCTGGGCGACCATCATCCCGAGCGTGACGGTGCCGCTGGCGCTGCTCGGCGCCTGCGCGCTGATGTGGATGGCCGGCTACACCCTCGACAACCTGTCGCTGATGGCGCTCACCATAGCGGTCGGCTTCGTCGTCGACGACGCGATCGTGGTCCTGGAGAACATCGCCCGCTACGTCGAGGAGGGGATGAAGCCGATGCAGGCGGCGCTCAAGGGCGCCGGCGAGATCGGCTTCACCATCGTGTCGATCTCGGTTTCGCTGATCGCGGTGCTGATCCCGCTGCTGCTCATGGGCGGCATCATCGGCCGCCTCTTTCGCGAGTTCGCCGTGGTCCTGTCGATGACGATCGGCGTCTCGGCCTTCGTGTCGCTGTCGCTGACCCCGATGATGGCCTCGCGCTTCCTGAAGGAGCACAACGCCGAGCATCACGGAAAACTCTACCGCTGGAGCGAGCGCGTCTTCGACGGCATGCTGCACGCCTACGAGTCGGCCCTCGACGTGGCGCTCCGCCACCACGTCGTCACCTTCCTGACCTTCCTCGGCACGGTGGCGCTCACCGGCTACCTGTTCGTCGTCATCCCGAAGGGCTTCTTTCCGCAGCAGGATACCGGCCTCATCGTCGGCATCACCGAGGGCGGGCAGGACATCTCGTTCTCCGCCATGGAGGACCGCCAGCGCGCGGTCGGCGCGGTGATCCAGGCCGATCCGGACGTGGCGAGCGTCGCGATGTCGATCGGCGGCAGCGGCCAGGCGCTCAATTCCGGCCGGATGTTCATCACCCTGAAGCCCCGGGACGAGCGCGAGGCCAACGCCTTCCAGATCATCGAGCGCCTGCGGCCGAAGCTCGGCCGGCTGGAAGGCGTGAAGGTCTTCCTCCAAGCCTCGCAGGACGTGCGGACGGGGGGACGCGCCTCGCGCACCCAGTTCGAGTACACGCTCCAGGATCCGAATCTCGACGAATTGAACACCTGGTCGCCGCGGCTCCTCGACAAGCTCAAGACCCTGCCGGAGTTGCGCGACGTCGCCACCGACCAGCAGACCAGCGGCACGACCCTGACCCTGTCGATCAACCGCGACGCCGCCTCGCGCTTCGGCATCACGCCGCAACTGATCGACGACACGCTCTACGACGCGATCGGCCAGCGCCAAGTGGCGCAGTACTTCACCCAGCTCAACAGCTACCACGTGGTGATGGAGATCCTGCCGGCGCTCCAGGGTAACCCGGATTCGCTGCACAACATCTACGTGAAGTCGCCGACGACCGGCGGCCAGGTGCCGCTCGCCGCCTTCGCCACCTGGACCACCGAGCCGGTGCGCCCTCTCTCGATCAGCCACCAGGGCCAGTTCCCCTCGGTGACGATCAGCTTCAATCTCGCCCCCAATGTCGCGCTCGGCCAGGCGACGAATGCGATCGACGCCGCCGCCAAGGAGATCGGCGTGCCGGCGACGCTGGCCACCGGCTTCCAGGGCACCGCGCAGGCGTTCCAGCAATCGCTCTCGACGGTACCGCTGCTGATCCTCGCCGCGCTGGTGGTGGTCTACCTGATCCTGGGCATCCTCTACGAGAGCTACATCCATCCGCTGACGATCCTCTCGACCCTGCCATCGGCCGGCGTCGGCGCGCTCGCGATGCTGCTGTGGTTCGGCTACGATTTCAGCCTGATCGCGCTCATCGGCATCATCTTGCTGATCGGCATCGTGAAGAAGAACGGCATCATGCTGGTCGACTTCGCGATCGTCGCCGAGCGCCACGAGGGCATCGGGCCCGAAGAAGCGATCCGCAAGGCGGCGCTGCTTCGCTTCCGCCCGATCCTGATGACCACGATGGCGGCCTTGCTCGGCGGGATCCCGCTGATGTTCGGCACCGGCACCGGCTCGGAGATCCGACAGCCGCTCGGCTACGCCATGGTCGGCGGCCTCGCGGTGAGCCAGGTGCTGACGCTGTTCACCACCCCGGTGATCTACATCTACCTCGACAAGCTCGCGACCTTCCTGTCCGGCGGCTCGCACGGGCCGCAGGGCGAGGAGGAGGCGCCGGAGGAGGAGGCGCCGCCGCAGTTGCGCGAGGCGGCGGAGTAGCGGCGCCCTCCCTTACCCAGCCTGATGGGTCGAGACCGGCAGCGCCATGGTGCAGTGGACGCCGTCCGCCCGCAGCGCGTAGGTCGTCTCGGCGCCGAGCTGGTAGGGGAGCACCCGCTCGATCAGCTCGCGGCCTGACCCGTTCTCCCGCGGGGCGGCCGGCATCGCGACGTGGCGCTCGCGCCAGTCGACATGGAGCCAGGGCTCCGGCCGGCGCGCCAGGCGCCAGCGGATGTCGAGCCGCCCGCCGGCTTGTGAGAACGCCCCGTACTTGATCGCGTTGGTGGCGAGCTCGTGCAGGGCGAGGGCGAAGGTCTGCACCGTGGAGGAGCGCAAGGAGACGCCCGTCGGCCCGTCCAGGGTGACGCGGCCGGCATCGCCGTTCAGGGCCGCGAGCTCGATGCGCAGCAGCTCGTCGAAGGTGACGCGCTCCCCCTCCGCCAGGCGCGACAGCAGGTCCTGGACGCGGGCGAGGGCGGCCAGCCGGTCGCCGAAGCGGGCGCTGAAATCGGCGAGGTCGGTCGAGCGCGCCATGATCTTGTCGGCGAGCGCGCGGAGCACGCCGAGGAGGTTGCGGGTCCGGTGCTGCAGCTCGGCGAACAGGGCCTGCTGGCGCTCCTGCAGGACGCGCAGGTCCTGGATGTCGATGGCCGCGCCGAACCAGTGGGTGATGGCCCCGTCTACGCCGCGGATCGGCACCTGCCGCACCAGGTGCCAGCGATGGGCGCCGTCGGTCCGGCGGATGCGCTGCTGGCGCTCGACGGGCGTGCCGGTCGCGTAGGCCTGGGCGAAGGCGGCGCGGGTCGCCTCGACGTCGTCGGGATGGATCGCGTCGAGCCAGCCGTCATTCTGGAGGGCGGCGCGATCCCGGCCGGTATAGGACCACCAGCGATGGTTGATGGCGGTGTTGTTGCCTTCGGCGTCGCACCACCACAGGATGGCCGGGACGAGCTCGACCGTCATCCGCAGGCGCTCCTCACTGTCGCGCAGGGCCCGCTCGGCCTCCTCGCGCCGCCGGTCGGTGAGGATGCGCCCGGTCGTCTCGGTGG
The DNA here is from genome assembly GCF_040593685.1 of Methylobacterium sp. EM32. Classification (NCBI taxonomy): domain Bacteria; kingdom Pseudomonadati; phylum Pseudomonadota; class Alphaproteobacteria; order Hyphomicrobiales; family Methylobacteriaceae; genus Methylobacterium; species Methylobacterium sp. EM32. The sequence continues at coordinate 45,322 of NZ_JBEXZS010000192.1, forward strand.
CGATGATCAGGACGCCGCCGACCGATCCGTCCGCCAGCAGGATCGGATCGAAGCTGAAGTTGAACCAGGCATCCTCGATCCGGCCGGCGCGGTCGAGCGGCAGGCGACGGTCCCGGACCTGGGCGGCGCCTTGGCCCGCGATGACGCCCGCGAGCATCGGCCCGATCTCGGTCCAGATCTCCGGAAAGACCTCGCGCGCCGGCCGGCCGAGGGCGACTGCGTGCTTCGCGCCGACGAGCCGGCGCCACGCGTCGTTGAAGACGAGGGCGAGGTCGGGGCCCCAGTAGAGGCCGATCGGGGTCGCGGCCGGAAGGATGAGGTCGATGGCGGCCCGCAACGGCGGCGGCCAGAACTCGACCGGCCCGAGCGGCGTCGCGGACCACTCGTGGTCCCGGATGCGCCGAGCCATCTCGCCGTCGCCGGACGGCCAGGTCACCACGGCATCACCGTAACGGTCCGATCATGGCGACGCCCCCTCCCGCCCCGCTCGCTGCGCCGGACGGCCTATCCGCTCGTCGAGTGCTGGCCAACGATCTCCGGGCAATGCTCCCGGTCCCCGTCTACCCTGCCCGGGTTCGGGCCTTCACGTCCGGCTTCTGCGTCGGGCCTTCACCGGAGCGGGTCCGATCAGGGGCAGGACCCCGTCCCACCGGGGGGTGCCCGTCAGCGCGGCGCACGAGGCGCAACGTCAGGCGACCGCCGCCCGCTTCTGCAGGCTCAGCAGCATGTTGGCGATCTGGCGCACCTGCAATTCACTGTCCTGCAGCTCCTTCTTGCGGGCGCCGCCAAAGGCGAACTCGTCGTGGTCGATGCCCGGGACCGGCAGGCCGGCTTCCTCGAAATACTGCTCGAGGCGGGTGAGGAGCTGCCCCCAGACGCCGAGGCGCGACCAGCGGATGAAGGTCTGGGCCGCCATCCACCACGGCCCGTAATGGGCGGGAACGGCGCGCCAGTTGGTATCGTGCCAGTGGCGCCAGAGTATCGCGTCGATGGTCCGCTTGAGATCGTGAGGCTGCGTCTTGCCGCGAGGCCTGCAGCCTTCGAGCAAGGGCACGAGTACCGCCCACTGCGCCTCCGTCAACATAAACATCCCCTCGCTCGTGGTTCCGCCGGGAATCATATTACCAAGGGTAATCTGCGACTTCAATCGGCCTACCCACCTTCGGTTGCGTTTTGTTGACTCGCCGCAACATGGGAAACGGCAGGGAACGTTTGTGTTCGAACATGCCGTGCGCGGCCCATTGCATCATATTACTTTTCAGAATAGATATTTCGGTATGTAACTACTCTTTGATCAATAAAAAATTGATTCAAGCATAGGGGCGCCGGAAATGGCGATCGGGCAAGCGGATCGCGCCGCAAAGCTGCCGCCGGGGACGTGATATCACCGATCGGCATCGCTCCCGCGCGATGCCTTTATTTTTTCGAAGCCGACGAACGATGAAAGTTGTCGCCCAGCCTGACGATGCTCTTGGAATCAATTCTTGCTGCATTGCAGCAAATCAAACGGGTGATACGGCCTGTTAGTCCTTGACACCGGCAGCAGAGCGAATCGTGCGATGCCTGACGATGCGCCGGGACCGGCGCATCGTGACACTCGTCGCGTAGGCGGGAGGCAAGAATGCAACACGAGGAAGGCGGGGCACGCCCGATCAACATCGATAGAACGGTGCACGACGCATCCGGGCCGGAAGCGAACAGAGGCTCCTTGCGTTGCGCCCGGCCGATTGCTTCGGGCAGCCACGGCCTGATCGCTGTCGCGACGCTCCGACGATCACCTCTCTTGAGTGCGGGCCCGCCGCGATCGGGCGCCGTCGTGGCCGAGCCCTCGACGCGGTGGACCTGTCGGACGGCGCTCGCCTCGTCGAAGGGCGGCAGCGGCGGGCGGGACATGGGCATTCCATGGGCATTCGCCGCGGGATGGGACGAGGAGCGATCGGCGCCTCCGTCGAAGCCACCCGCCGACGCGAGGCCGGATGCCGCGCCCGCTACTCCTTGTGCGCGAACAGGTAGGTGCCGCTCGCCAGTTCCATGTTCTTCTGGTCGCCGAGCTGCGTCACGTAGGGCTCCTGGAGGAGCGAGAGCGGGTCGGCGGTGAAGTCGGAGAGGCGGCGCGACAGGAAGCGCTTGCGCACGTCCGGCGGCAGGCCGGCGGCCCAGGACTGGACGATCCAGGTCAGGCTCCAGATCGGCAGCAGCGAGGCCGGCACGTATTGGTGGTCGATCGCGAGCTGGCCGGCAAACAGGTTGCGCAGGCCCTCGCCGGTCATGTTGTAGTAATGGTGCGGGTAGCCGTGCAGCGGCTGCAGGAACGGCACCGCGCAGACCAGCCGCCCGCCGGGCTTGAGCACCCGGGCGATCTCGCGGGCGCAAGCGAAGGGATCGCGGACATGCTCCAGCACCGCGATCGAGATGACCCCGTCGAAGCTCTCGTCACGGAACGGCAGCACCTCGCCGATGCCGAGCACGTCGGTGGTGTCGTAATCGGCGATCTCGAGATTGACGACGTTGGCGTAGTAGCGGTCGCGCCGGCCGGCGCCGCAATCGAGGATCAGCCCGTCGGGATGAGCGGCGATCAGCTCCTGGACGTGGCCGTCATAGGCGTTCTGCGAGACGTTCGGGCTGTCCTCGGCGCCCGACAGGGCGCGCAGCTCCTCGCTCAGGTAATCGTACTTCTCGCCGACGCGGCGATGGGGCAGGTCGTCCCGCATCAGCGGCGCCAGCCGCGCGAGCTTGTCCGCCCGCATGGCGTCCAGCCCCTCGGGCAGGCGGCTCTGGCGCCGGCCCTGGCGCAGGCCGTGACGCTCGAAATGCGCCCGGCCGCTGGCGAGCCGTCCCTCGCGCACCGCGAGGTGGAGGTCCGGATTGGCCGCGAGGTAGTCGGCCTCGCGGAAGGTCGCCGCCGTCGCCGGCTCGACCATGTCGAGATAGTGCACCACGGGCGGCCCTGAGCAGGTTTCGCAAAAGTGGTCGCCGGTTTTGCATTAAAAACCTGCGACAAAATAAGACGCTAAGTAGACCTGCGTTGGCTTGCCAACGCAGGTCTACTTAGAGGCCGCGGAGGAAGCCGGCGAAGCGCATCAGCCCCTCCGGCCAGGGCCCGTGCCCGCTCTCGGAATTCAGGTGTCCCGACTCGCCGGCATCGACGAGCTCGGCCCCCCAGGCGGCGGCGAAGTCTTCGGCCCGGTCATAGGCGGTGTAGGGGTCGGTGCGGCTCGTCACCAAGACCGACCGGAAGGGTAGGGGCGCGCGGGGGATCGGCGCGAAGGCGCGCAACATCGCCGGCGTGTCCGGCCGCTCGACGTCGGGCAGCGCGACCAGGAAGGCACCGGCGACGCTGCCCTGGGGCAGGTAGGGCGCCGCCTGCACGCAGGAGATCACCCCGAGACTGTGGGCGACCAGCACCGCCGGCCGGTTCGCCGCCTGCACCGCCGCGATCACCGCGTCGCGCCACGCCTCCGGCTCGGGGTGTTCCCAGCTCTCCTGGGTCACCCGGCGGGCGGTCGAGAGCCGCTCCTGCCAGCGGCTCTGCCAGTGGTCGGGCCCGGAATTGGTGTAGCCCGGGACGACGAGGATGTCGCAATCGGCCGATCTCATGCCGCACCGTTACAGCGAGGAGGCCGCAGCGTCGAGGGCCGTGCCGACTGGGCCTGCCTACTCCGCTGCGACCGCGGCCGGCGCGGTACCGAGGAGGCCGGGTCCGACATGCAGCGCCAGCCCGGTCGAGGCGAGGTTCTTGAGCTTGGCCTCGACCTCGATGTCGCACCAGGCGAGGTGGCGGGCGACCAAGTTGTTGAGCGCCCGGTTCCACATCATGTCGGAATGCGCGGCGAGGTCGCGGCCGTTGAGGCCCGATCCGATGAGCGCGGCGAAATCCGGCAGGGCGTCGGCGTCGTGGCCGGGCAGCACGTCCTCGCGCGAGACGCTGACATGGCCGACCGGGCGCACCCCGCGCCAGGAGTCGATCACCCGGGCGATCCGCGGGTCGTCCGGCTCGATGTAGCCGCCGCGGCTGTGGATCCAGTGGTGATGCAGGTCGAGCACCACCGGCACCCGGTCAGCGAGGCGCAGGACCTCGTCGAGGCCGAAGGCCGATTCGTCGTTCTCGACCGTGACGAGGTCACGGGCGTCCTGCGAGACCCGGTCCAGGTTCTCTCGAAACGCATCGACCCCGGGGTCGCGGGCCCCGACATGGATGTTGACGTGGGCGCCGTGCGGGTGCCAGCCGCCGCCATAGCCCATCATCGCCATCACCTCGGCGTGGTAGTCGAGCTCGGCGATGCCGTTCTCGAGCGCCGCCGGGTTGCGGCTCGCCAGGATGCAGAACGGGCCCGGATGCATGCTGAGCCGGACGCCACCCGCCCGCGCCGCCTCGCCGACCGCCGCGAGACCCGCCTCGATGGTGCGGCGGAACTCCGGGTCGGCGTAGAGATCGCGCACCTCCGGGTGGGTGTAGCCCGGCAGGATCGAGCTCGCGAGGCGCAGCAGCCGCTCCAGCGGCGGCCGCGCCGCCACCCAGGCGACCTGGCGCCCCATCGCCGCGAGATTGTGCGTCACCACCGCGACCAGCTTCTCGCGCGCCGCGGCCGGATCGAGCTTGCGCAGATGCGCGATCGTCACCGTGGTGACGTTCATCACCATCGCGGCTTCCTTCGCCGCCTTCAGGGTCTTGTGCCGGCCGGGCGGCTCGTCCGGGATGAACTTGCAGCAGAAGCCGAGGCGGGGGGAGGAAGCGGCGGAGATCATGGCCAACAACGCGGCGCGAGCCGGCGCGGGTCCACGCGATATCGATGCGAAGTCGGAGGGCGCCCAAGAAAAAGGCCGGCCCCGAGGGGCCGGCCCGTCGCGTCCGGCAGTGCCGGGCTCAGTGCGTCTGCCGACCCGGCTCGCCGGTCCCGGTCGGGCTGTGTCCCGGCTGGGCCTGTCCGGGCTGGTTCTTGCGCAGCTCGTCCGAGGCGGCGTTGGCGGCGGCGACGGCGGCGTCCTGGGCCTGGTCGAGGGCGGTCTCGACGAACTGGCGCCCGCGCTCGGTCGCCTCGCGGGCGTAGCGCAGGCCCTGGTCGCGGACCTCGTCGGCGTAGGGGCCGACCGTCCGGTCCTCCTGGCGGGTGCGCGGCAGCAGCGCGCCGAGCAGCATGCCGGCGGCGAGGCCGACGACGCCGACCAGCACCGGGTTCTCGGTGACGAAGCGCTCGACGGCGTTCTGGCCCTGCGCCAGACGCTCGCTGCCGCGGTCGCGCAGGTCGGCGTAACGCTGCGAGCCGGTCTCGATCCGGTCACTGGCCCAGTCGCGGGCCCGGTCCAGGGTCTCCGCGCTGCGGCCGCCGACGGCGCCGTAGGCCTGGCTCGCCTGGGCGTGGGCACGGTCGACCGCCTCGTTGGCGCCCTGCCGCAGCCGGTCGGCGGCGGCGTCCGCCTTGGCGCGCAGCTGGTCGGCGGTCTGGCTGATGCGCTCGCCGATCGCCGAGGCGGCGTCGCTCACCCGCTCGGAGGCTTCGCTCATCCTATCGGAGGCTTGGTCGGCGGCGTCCTTCACGCTGTCCTTCACCGTGTGGCCGGCCTCGTGGGCCGCGGATTGCGCGGCGTCGAGGTTCTGGCGGACGGTGTCGTGGTCCTGGTGCAGGTTGCGCTCGGGCCCGGTGGCGGGGGTATGGGCCGACGGCGCGCCCGGATTGGCCGGATTGATGGTGTGCTCTGCCATGACTCAGGTACTCCCTGGCAGGCCTTGCGACGGCGGGGCTTGAGCCGCCGGGGCCTGTGACCAATCGAAGGTTCGAGGGACGGGCGCCGGCTTGCAGGCCGGCGCCGCCTTACATCCGCATGCCGCCGGCGACGCGGTCCGCCGCCGGGTGGGCGGTCGGCCGGTCGGGGTCGTAGACCCGGGCGGTCCCGGTATTCAGCACCGGCACGGCCTCTGCCCCGTTCATCGTGGCGTCGAGGTGCTGGCGGCGCTGCGTGTCCCGAGCGACGCGGTGGATCAGCCAGCCCACCCCGGCGACGATCAGCATGACCGGGACGGGGTTGCGCCGCACCGCCGCCAGCGCCCCGTCGTAGAGGCCGCTCATCGACGGGTTCTGCCGCACCGTGCCGAGCATCTCGTCGACGATGCTGGCCGGAGAGAGCCGGCCCTGGATCTGGTCGATGGTCCGGTCGAGCCGGGCCCGGGTCTCCTCGATGTCGTGCTCGAGCTCGTTGATCGACTGGGTCATCCCGACACCCTCTCGGACAGGACCCTCGCATCCTGGCGCACCTGGCGCGTCGTGCGGGTCGGCGTCAGCGTGGACAGGGACATGGCGCTGCGGCCCCACAGGGCGAGCCCGATGCCGATCGCCAGGAACACCGCCCCGACGATCAGGGCGGCGAGCGCCTCGGAATTCACCACCGTGGCGAGCCACTTCACCAGGGCGTCGGTGAGCACCAGGAGGGCGACGACGGCGAAGACCGCCGCCCCGACCATCATGCCGAGCCCGAGGAACAGCGACCTCAGGTTGTTCGACATCTCGGTGCGGAAGAGGGCGATCTCCTTGCGGGCGAGGTCGGTGGTCTCGCGCAGGGCATCGCCGAGGAGCCCCTGGATGCTCCCGGGGGCTCCGGTGCCGCCGATCGGGCGGCCGTCAGTGGGGTCGGCCATCGCGGCTCCTCCCGTCAGGCGGAGTAGCGCGGGCCGGACGCGCCGGTCCGGTACGGATCGGGCCGGGCGGTCTCCGGCTCGCTATGGGCGCCCGGCACGTCCCGGTGGCGGGACGCGTACGGGTCGTAGGAGGTGCCGCGCCCCCGGTCCGCGCCGACTTCGGGCCCGCGCGCGAAGGCCTCGCGGCCGTCGAGGACGTGGGCGGGATGCGCCGAGGCGCGGATGAAGCGGGCGGCGAGGAAGCCGGTGAGGAAGGTCGCCACCGCGACGGCCGCCGGCCGGCGCCGGGCCACCGATTCGATCTCGCCGTAGAAGTCCTCGAAGCTGCGCTCGCGGATCGAGCCGGAGAGCTGCTCCAGGCCGTCGGCGGCGCTGTCGAAGAACGCCTTCACGTTCGGCTGCTGGTCGAGCTTGCCGCCGGAATCGCGCAGGGCCTGGGCGAGGTCGGAGACCGACTGGGCGGCGTCGCCCTTGCGGCGGTCGACGTAGCCGTGGACCTGCTCGCGGGCCGACTCGACGAGGCTGAAGCCGCGCTCCATCGCGACGTCGCCGAGCTGGCGCACGTCCGACCGCAGGTCGTTCCAATCTCCCGGGCGCTCCTCACCGGTCCGGTGCTGTCCGTTGTCGTAACCCGCGCTCATCAGGCAACTCCGTTCTCGGTGGCGCGGCGGGCAGGCCGGACCGGCCACCGCGCCGACCACATGCGACGATATTGCGGGTAACAGCAGCCAAGGCGCCCGGTTCCGGCCTCATCCAAGGAGGAATCGCGGCGGGATTCCTGTGGAGCGCCGGGCACAGCCCGTACGGGTACGAACCCCGCCCGATTCGCCGAAAGGGTTGACCAAATCGCACGGATCGCGCTTGCTGCCGGTGCGTTTTGTCCCTCGGGGGCGGATGGGCGAAGGCGACGTCCCCGCCCCACAGGGCTTCCCTCCGATCGCGCGGCGATCGAAGGGAAGCCCGGCTCTTTAATTTTGCCGCATTTTCTTCGACGAAACGGTGCCCAGGTCGTCGGAAAATGCTCTAGGTCCGTGAAGCCGGAGTCCATACCCGCCGTGTCACGCCTCATCATCGTGTCGAATCGCGTCGCCGTCCCGGAATCGGGCTCCAAGGCGGTCGCGGCCGGCGGGCTCGCCGTCGCCCTCAAGGAGGCGTTCACCGCCTACAAGGGGCTGTGGTTCGGCTGGAGCGGCAAGATCACCGACAACCCGTCCTCCGAGCCGGTCATCGCCGACCGGGGGAGGGTGCAATATGCGGTGATGGACCTCTCGCCCCAGGACCACCGCGAGTATTACAGCGGCTTCGCCAACCGGGCGCTCTGGCCGATCATGCATTACCGCCTCGGCCTGGCGGCGTTCTCGCGGGCCGACTATGCCGGCTACCAGCGCGTCAACCGGATCTTTGCCCAGGCGCTCGCCGGTCTGATCGAGCCCGGCGACCTGATCTGGGTCCACGACTACCACCTGATCCCGCTCGCCTCGGAGCTCCGGGGCCTCGGCGTCTCGAACCCGATCGGCTACTTCCACCACATCCCGTGGCCGTCGGGCGAGGTGTTCAACACCCTGCCGGCCTCGACCGAGCTGCTGCGCGCGGTCTCCGACTACGACCTGATCGGCCTCCAGACCGACAGCGACGTCCACAACCTGTCGCGCAACCTCGTCGACGAGCTGCGGGCGATCCCGCTCGGCGGCGGCTCGCTGATGGTCGACGGGCGCCGCACCCGCATCCGCAGCTTCCCGATCGGCATCGATGTCGACGGCTTCCGCCAGGCCGCCGAGCGCGCCGGCATGAACCGCACCGTGCGCGACACGGTGGCGGGCCTGCGCACCCGCAAGCTCCTCATCGGCGTCGACCGGCTCGACTACTCGAAGGGCGTGCCCGAGCGCATGGAGGCGGTCGAGCGCTTCTTCGCCTCGAATCCCGACCAGCGCGGCAACGTCGTCTTCCTGCAGATCGCCCCGAAATCGCGCACCGAGGTGCCCGAATACGAGCAGCTCAGCCGCGACGTGAACGAGGTTCTGGGCAACATCAACGGGTCGCTGGGCGAGCCGTCCTGGACGCCGATCCAGTACGTCACCAAGGCCTATCCCCGCGCGGTGCTGGCCGGGCTCTACCGCGCGGCGCGGGTCGGCGTCGTCACGCCGATGCGCGACGGCATGAACCTCGTCGCCAAGGAATACGTCGCCGCCCAGAGCGAGGACGATCCGGGCGTGCTGGTGCTGTCGAAATTCGCCGGCGCGGCCCGGCAGCTGCCGGAAGCGCTGCTGGTCAACCCCTACGACCGGTTCGAGGTGGCGGAGGCGATCCGCGCCGCCCTCTACATGCCCAAGGCCGAGCGCGTGGAGCGCTGGAAGCCGATGTTCGAGCGCATGGCGCGCGAGGACGTGGATTGGTGGGCGAGGAGCTATCTCGGCGAGCTGGAAGGTTTTCGGACCGTCGAGCGCGAGCCGCCAGCGGCGGCGGAGGCGCGGTAAGGTTTTTTTGGCGCGTCGGTCGCGCGCACGCACCCTCCCCCGCAGAGGCTAGCGGATTCACACTTCTCCCTTTGAGAGCTAACCCATTGCAAGGACAGGCGCTTCCCCTCCCCCTTGTGGGGAGGGGAAGCGCCTGTCCTTGCAAT
>NZ_JBEXZS010000193.1:0-1167 GCF_040593685.1 Methylobacterium sp. EM32
CAGGTAGCCTACGACGCAGCCCGGCGCCGCGTCCTAGAGCGCCTCCAGCAGTTCCTCCCGCCCCCAGGCGAGGCCTAAAGACATCGCCAATGGAGGGCGGCGCAGGATGCTCGGGTTCCCGAAGGAGCCGCCGCCGTTTTCGGCGCCGTCGTCCTGCCGAGGTCGGCCATCATCGGCTGACCGCGTCGCTCGTCGGGAAGGGGAAAGTGCAGCATTCGAGGCGGATGTTTGCATGCCACCTGGTCGGGTATGCGCCATAAGCGGCCCTGCGAACAGAGCTGCGGGAATAGCCGCTTAGCCTCCGAAAGCTGCTATTGGCATGGAATGGCAGGTCCCGGCGGCCACAACGTCCTCCGCTTCGGGCGAGCCGGCCGAAGCGGACACGCTGAAACTGCTACACAGAAACTATACCTGTCGCATCCCGCCATCGACGCATAGTTCGGCACCTGCGACGAAGCTCGCATCGTCGCTTAGGAGGAACAGCGTGGCCGCCGCCACCTCCTCGGGACGCGCCATGCGGCCCAGTGGGATCGGCGCGATTAGTGCGGCCCGGCCCTCCTCAGGTACGCTCGCCATCATGGCGGTGTCGGTTGGACCGGGGGCCACCACGTTCACACGGATACCCTGCGGGGCCAGTCCGCTGTCCATGTGCGCGCGTAGGAGCGTAGGGCCGCCTTCGTCGCGGCGTAGGTTCCGTAGGGCGAAACGCCCATGACATCAGCGATAGACCCCATCAACACGACCGACCCACCCCGCCCCATCGCGCTCAGCGCCGCCTGCAACCCGAAGACGGCACCACGGACGTTGACCGCAAAGTGCCGGTCGAAATGCTCGGGTGTTCCGTCGCGCAGGGTTGCCGGTTCCGAGATGCCCGCGTTGAGGACCAACGCATCGATCCGTCCATATGCCTCCCGCACCGTCTCCACGACGCGGTGCAAGTCCTCTTGTAGGGCCGCGTCCGCAACTAGACCCCTGCACCACGCCCGATCCTCGCGGCGGCGGCCTCGACATCGTCGGCGCGCCGCCCGGTGAGCACGACCGACGCGCCCTCGACCGCCAGCCGCTCGGCGACCGCGAGGCCGATCCCCTTCGCTCCGCCGACCACGAGAGCAACCTTGTCCACCATGCGAGCCATTTCGGAATCCCTTCATCTGCGATGGCGCAGGG